>CAJXHL010000023.1 GCA_913054335.1 uncultured Gammaproteobacteria bacterium
CTTAGCGGCGGCTTCTTCTGCAGCTTTCTTAGCGGCGGCTTCTTCTGCAGCTTTCTTAGCTTGCAAAGCGGCCAGATTATCAGCTAATTGCTGAGCAGCAAGTTCAGCTTCAAATGCAGCAATTTCGTCCAAAATAGCTTGTTCAGCGGCTTGTTCTTCAGCCGCTAAAGCCATTGTTAAAGCTTCTTCATCCAATGATACTATCTTCTCAGCGCATGGTGCAGATCCCTCTTCATCGGTACAAGTTGAACTTGAGACCGAATCCAACGACTCAACAAGCACATCATCACGATCATCGCCACCAGCAAAAACGTTGGTTGCCAAGAACAATATTAATATAAATTTTGTCAATTGCTTTGCCACACTAGCCTCCGAAAATTAAAAGAAATTCTTCCATTCACATTTATTTTATACTACTTATGTTAATCAATATTGTTCTTATAGGTTTATTATGTTTGCTGATGAAATCACCTCTATATACGGCCCCGTCTTTAATATAACCCTTAATAAATGGCTTGATTTAAGCAATAAATCCTATTTAGTCAATAATGGAAACATCCCAAAATGGGAGCAAGCACTTGACCTTTTAAAAACATCTAAAAATGGGACTCTTAGTTTTCAGTCACCCTATCTTGCAATTGATTGTGTTGGGTTAGAAAGTGAGATACTGCAACCAGCACTTGAAAAACTTATGCCTTGGCGCAAGGGACCTTTTAAAATTAACGAACTAAAACTGGAAAGTGAATGGCAAGGAGACTTGAAATGGCAGCGCATTATTAAGCACATTCAACCACTAAAAGGCAGAAAGGTGCTAGATGTTGGCTCTGGCAATGGTTACTTCACTCTACGAATGGCATTAGCAGGCGCTGAACTTGCACTTGGCATAGAGCCTTTTCTACTTTTCAACTATCAATTCAGAGCTATTAACTCTTTAATTGAATCACCACCAAATGCGCATATGTTGTCTTTAAGACTTGAAGAGATGGAAAAAGCAGCTGTCTTTAACACTGTATTTTCCATGGGCGTCCTCTATCATCAAAGAGATCATATGGCTCATTTAAAACAACTAAAACAAATGTTAACGCCTGAAGGGGAGCTCATTCTGGAAACATTAATCGTTGACGGCCCCAAAGGCCACACCCTTGTTCCAAAGGACCGCTACGCTAGAATGCGAAATGTCCACTGTCTACCCAGTGTAGAAACTCTTGTGTCGTGGTTAAAAGAAGCAAAATTCAAGAAGATCAAAGTAGTTGATATATGCAAAACCTCTATTATGGAACAGCGCCGAACAAAATGGATTGGTGAAAATAGTGCCTCTCTCGAAGATTTTCTCGACCCATCAAATGATCAATTGACGATTGAAGGGCTTCCGGCACCAAAAAGAGTAATTGTCATCGCTCAGAAATAGATTGCATTCGAGTATAATTTGACCTTGATTTTAAGGCACGCAATGAAACCTCGTCTTTACCTAAGCTTAATCTTTTTTTTGCTCACTTACACCCACAATGCACTAGCTGTGCCAAGCGTTGTCGTTAGCATTAAACCTATTCACTCAATTGTCTCGAGCCTTATGCAAGGCGTGGGCGAACCTCAATTACTGCTAGCAACTAATAACTCTGCTCATAGTTTTCATATTCGACCATCTCAAGTGCAAGCTCTTAAAAATGCGAATCTAATTGTTTCTATTAATTCTAAGTTTGAGGTCGGCTTAGCAAATATTTTAAGCAATTACAGCAATTCATCTCGGTTTGTTATCAGTGAATTAAACCTTCCAAACTTTTACACCTTAAGAGAAAATACCCGTCAGGGCAAAGACGATGAATATGATTACCACTTATGGCTAGACATCAACAATGCTAGATCAATCGCCAAACAACTCAGTTACCGTTTAATCAAAATCGACACAATCAATGCCTCTATATATTCCAGGAACTTTGAGAAGCTTGATGCAAAATTACTGCGGTTGCACAAAGACAATAGAAAGCAGTTAGCAGGGCTTGATGCAACCAATTTTGCTAATTATTCGGATACTCTCCAATACTTTGAAAAAAACTACAACCTCAACAAGCCTATCATTATCACACCCTACCATGGTGCAAGACTCAGCATTCGCGGCGTATTGAATGCCAAAAAGAAAATGAAAGAGCAGCAAACAAAATGCTTATTTCATACAAATCAAATTAACTCTAAAAAAACAAAAGTTATAACAGAAGGCATGGTAATTAGTCGCGCTGAAATAAGTATCTTGGGCAACGAACTTGAAAGTGGTCCGGATCAATACTTCAATTTAATGAAAAACCTCACCTCGCAAATAGCACAATGTCTCCAATAAGACCCAGCTTTAATAAAGCAGCCTTGCACTATAACGCCCACGCATTCTTACAAGATGAAGTGGCACTTCGCCTGTCAGAGAAACTTAATGTCATTGCAATCAATCCTGAAGTGGTAATAGATTTAGGCGCAGGAACGGGCCTGTTGACAAGTAAACTCTCTCAAAGATTGCCGCACGCACAACTAGTTTGCGTTGATTTCGCCCAGCACTCTTTACAATCAAACCCAGCTCAATTGAAAGTTTGTGCGGACGCTTATCAACTACCATTTGCAAATAAAAGCGTTGATTTCATTGCCTCTAATCTAATGATGCAGTGGTGTCCAGATTTAAAGGCTCTTTTTGATGAATGCCACCGAGTAATGAAACCTGGCGGTTTAATGCTTTTTTCAACATTTGGCCCAGACACGCTAAAAGAATTAAAGCGTAGCTGGTCTGTTGTTGATTCAGATCCTCACGTTAACACCTTTATAGACATGCACGATATTGGCGACCAAATGTTACAATCAGGCTTTAACAGCCCTATTATGGAAATGGAAAAGCTGACGCTTACTTACGACAAAGTTATTGATCTGATGCGTGACTTAAAAGGGATTGGTGCACAAACCGTACACAACCGCTCAAAATCCCTTACGGGAAAGGCAAAATTCAAACAAATGATCGAGATGTATGAATCTTATCGGAATGAGGGTAAGTTACCCGCAACTTACGAAGTGATTTACGGCCACGCTTGGAAAAAAACAAGCTCATTAGGCGTAGTCCCAGTCAGTAATTATTAGAGCTAGAAAAAAATTGGGAAATTATTGAAATGGCAATTTTTTGGGCACCAAAAACTCTAAAAACAATTAAAAATGCTTTTTTAAGGCAAAAACTAGGCAATTATTGGCTCTTTTAAAGAACAAACAGCGCAAACTCAGAAAATTTGGGAAATAATGCAAATGAGTCAAAAAAAACCGAAAAACGGTTTTTTTTACATAAAGTAGGAAAAAATAACGCATCCAGTTTGAGACAACATCGTACTAGATTGACTAACTTCTCTAATTAAGAATTCTTAATAATCAAACCATCGCCAACTTTGATGGTTTGAAGTACCACTGATAAGAAAATAGCATTTTGACCAAAAAAAGCACCTTTGAGTTCACTACTTAATGCCAGCTTAGTTAGTGTTGCAAGTGGCTCTTTGGGCTCTGGTATTTCTGCAGTGACTTGGTCAATGGTTGTTATCTTGCAGCGCTTACAAGGCTTTCTCAAACCAAAACGATAACCGCCATCTTTTGCAACAAGATCGCAAGCTGTTTTTTGCTCAATTTCTGCTAGTCCTTTGATCACAATATTTGCTCGAAACCGATCCATTGTTACTTCTCGTGCGCCATTTAGTCCTAGATTTTCATTTAAATAAATTAGTGATTCCTCAGCTGTAATTAAATAAGGAAATTGATCCGAAAAAGCACTTTGAGCCTCTTCTTGTTTTAAGAATTGAACAGGCACTGAGCGTTTCTCATGTTTGGCAAATCGTACCAATCTTAAAGGTTTTTCAGGATAATAATCCAAAACCTTTGTCAACCAAACCGAGGCATCATCGCCTTCATCAAAAGCCTCACAAGCATCTTCCCAAACGATTGCTTTAACCGACTTGTCCCTTTTCGCATTTAAGTTTATTTTTAGTGACTCGTGGTTTTCAGAGTTTAGCACCAAGAAATCTGAATCAATCGCGACCGAAATAGTTGCCATTTTTTCAATTTCACGCTGCGTAACAAACCGATAATCACTATCGGTAATCATCCATTCACGATCATATTCAAAGCCTCGCGAACCTGTCTTTGCCGAGGTTAACGAAATGCCTTTTAATGATTTAACGGGATAAACAAAAATTCCTGTGATGGCAATCATAAAACTGTTATCCAGCACTCCTAGATTCGTATATTTCAATCCATTCCGAAGGTGTTATTTTTCGCATCAATTGGGCAATGAGATCAAAAGGAATGTGATCTGGATTGTTAAATCTTATACAGCTTTTTCCCATGTTCAGTTTCCTCTTAGAATGCTTTGGATACTCGTTTACAATCCAAGACAATAATTCGGGGTTAGCATAAATACCCATATGATAGAGCGCAATAAAATGCTTTTGTGAGGCAATATTAATAAAGGGCAAGGGTAAATTGGTATTGCAGTGATAGCCTTTTGGGTACAAACTATGCGGAACAATATAACCAATCATGCCGTAGCTGATGACTTCTTCAAAGCCTATTGGAAGGTTGTCAAGAATGGTTTTTCTAAGTAAATCAAATCCAGAGGCTCGCTCAATGGGAACTTCGGCTAAATATTGTTCAATCGTTTCTGCGCTAGATTGCATAACTCAATAACCGCCAATTACAATTAATTACTGCTTGAGTCGATAGCCTGTTTTAAACATCCACGCCACAACCGCTAAACAGACGCTTAAAAACACCAAGATCATCATTAAACTGGTGCCGACACTAACATCAGAAACCTCAAAGAAGCTCCAACGAAATCCGCTGACTAAATACAGCACTGGGTTGAATAAAGTCACTTTTTGCCAGAATTCTGGAAGCATGCTAATGGAGTAAAAACTACCACCTAAGAAAACCAATGGCGTAATAATCAATAGCGGAACAACTTGAAGTTTTTCAAAATTACCCGCCCAAAGGCCAATGATAAAACCGAATAAGCTAAAAGTGATGCAAGTAAGCACAAGAAAAGACACCATCCACACGGGATGTGCAATTTGTAACTCTACAAAAAAACTGGCAGTGAACAAAATCACCGTAGCCAAGATTAATGACTTACTTGCCGCAGCACCCACGTAACCAAGTAACGCTTCATAAAACGAAATTGGCGCCGAAAGAATCTCATAAATTGTGCCAGTAAATTTTGGAAAGAAAATACCAAAGGAAGCGTTAGAAATACTATGCGTCAGAATGGATAGCATGGTTAGACCTGGCACAATAAAGAGACCATAAGAGACGCCTTCGATCTTATCAATACTGGAGCCGATGGCTGCACCAAATACAATAAAGTAAAGCGCTGTTGAGATTACTGGAGAGGCAAGACTCTGAAAAAAGGTTTGCCAAAAACGCATCATCTCGTTGGCGTAAATCACCTTGATTGCTCGGAAATTCATGCTGCCCCCTTGACCAAGTCAACAAAAATATCCTCAAGCGAGCTTTGGGAAATCTTCAAATCATTAAAAACTAGGCCAGCTTCGCTTATGGCATGAATGACATCGGCAATGTTGGCTCCACCTTCTGTCGTGTCGTACGTATACGTAACCGAACTACCATTTTCAGATAGCTCCAAATTAAACTCTGCCAATAATTCAGGGATTGATGTGATGACTTCATTCAATTCTAAAATCAATTGCTTCATGCCAAGACTAGCCATTAAATGATCTTTTTCTTCTACCAAAAGCAATTCACCATTGTTAATGATGCCCACTCTATCAGCAATTTCTTCGGCCTCTTCGATATAGTGTGTCGTTAGAATAATCGTTACACCAGAAGCTCGAAGCTTGCGCACAATCGCCCACATGTCTTTTCGTAGTTCCACATCAACACCCGCTGTTGGCTCATCAAGGAAAAGTATTTTTGGCTCGTGGGACAATGCTTTAGCAATCAATACTCGGCGCTTCATACCACCCGAGAGCGCCCTTAACTCATCATTTTTTTTATCAAAAAGTGATAAATCCTTCAACAGTTGCTCTAGGTAAGCCTCATCTCTCTTGCAGCCAAACAACCCACGACTAAAATTAACAGTACTCCAAACTGTCTCGAATGCACCAATCGTTAACTCTTGTGGTACCAAACCAATCAATTCCCGTGTTTGTCGGAAGTCTTTAATAATGTCCTTGCCCGACACAGTAACGGTGCCAGAGCTCGGCGAAACAATGCCACAAATTGCCGAGATCAGCGTTGTTTTCCCAGCGCCGTTTGGCCCCAAAAGAGCAAGAATTTCTCCTTCTTTAATATCAAGAGAGACACTCTTTAAGGCTTCAAAACCTGTGTCATAAGTTTTGCATAAATTATCAATAGAGATGATTGGATTCATAAATAAGCTACGTTATATAGGTGTTAATTTGTGCCTATTTTATACTTAGAGGGTCACGTGTCTCCAACTATTACAACCGATACCAAGTGAGTGGTTTGCTGTTGTTTCTTTTGATAACGCCTTTTGCTTCAAGATCAAGTTGCACGGTTTTCATCCACCAAGCGGATTTAGCACCCTCAGGAAAAATATCTTGTGGTAAATACGGTTGAATTAAGGACAACATTTCTATTTGAGTAATGCCACTCTCATCTACTGGTAGGAGGCTCATTAATACCTTTTTCATGGCCAAGTACTTTGTCTTATCCACTCGTGAAGTGCGTCCCGGAACATTGATATTTTCGACAAGTATCTTATAACTCATTGCAAAAATTCGTCGACTAAAACCAACGACGAACTTTTGCTTTATACACAGTGTAGTGTTCTCGAAAATTAAGCACCATCGCTCTTTCTTCAGGGATTATTTGCAAGAAGTTCATTGCTGGTACAAACAATATGGCCAACATCAAAGAAAAACTATTCGCCAAAAACACGCCCCAAGCTAAAAGTACGCACAGCAAGCCCAAATACATTGGGTTACGGCTATATTGATAAATGCCAGTCGTTACAAGCGTTCCTGCTTTCTCGGGCTGCATTGGATTGGTTGTGGTCTTTGCCTTAACAAAAGACAGCACGCCCAAAATTGAGGACAGCGCGCCCAAAGAGCCTAAACCTATCGCAACTAGCAAGCGCACATCATCATCAAGCACAGAGCTGGGTAAGTATTGGTCTGCTAGCCACATACCGAAAACAAACAATGCTGCCAACATCGGTGGCGGAATTTTTGTTTCAATACTTTTCAGCATAAATAGTTTCAAGATATCAAAAGAGGTCCTTAATTCTACCCCTTCCACAGCTATGAATTTATCTCAAATTAACCTAGACAAGCAAATCTCTGATGGATTGCTCAAGCGCTGCTGTAAAGCCAGGATCGTTTCCCGGGTTGGCAGCGCAGTGTCCCCAGGGAGAGTCATACACTCTTAGCTCGACATCTGCAATGAATTCAGCTTCAATCTCATTATCTTCGGGCGGAAAGTACAAATCTTGTGCGCATGGCATGATGATTGTTTTTGCCTTGATCGAACGCAGAGCATGGTCTAAATCACCGTTATAAAGTGGTCCAGTACTTATGTCGCTACTTTGCCAGGTGTTCAACTTTGCCAATAAGTTATTCGCATCCCAGTTCTCAACATGATCTGTTTCCCAATCTCGCAATAAATCTTCGATTGACTCAAATCCAATTTCTTTATACAAACCTTCCCGATAGAATGTTTGTGAAAAAGCCCATCCTGCATAGACTCTGGCAAATGCCTTTAAACCGGCTATTGGGGGTGTTGAGTAATTTCCACTATCCCAATGACCGTCTGCACAAAGTGCCGCTTTAACGCCTTCAAGAAACACGTGATTATGGGTTGAGGTTTTCGCAGATGCGCAAAATGGCAGAATTGCATTAACAAAATCTGGATATTGCGCCGCCCACTGATAAGCTTGACAACCCGCCATCGACCAACCGGTGACAAGCGCTATGTGCTCAACCCCTAGATGTTCAGTTAATAATCGATACTGGCAAGCAATATTATCCCAAAGGCTTATTTGTGGAAAGCGCGGCCCATCCTGAGGGGTTGGCGCATTACTTGGTGAGGATGAAAAACCATTGCCAAATAAGTTAATGGAAATAATAAAATGCTTCTCTGGATCGATCGCTCTACCGACACCAAAAAAACCTTCATTTCTATGGTGAGAGCCGGTATAAAAAGTTGGTAGAACCACAACATTGTCTTTGTTGCGGTTGAGCCTTCCATAAGTTTTAAATGCTAAGTGCGCATCGAGAAGTGTTTCACCCGAGAGCAATGCAACATTTCCTAGCGTGTATTTTTCTCCATCCATGGCACTCAATAGTACTTACTTGCTGGTTTGCTACCATCAAAGAAAACAACCCGCAAAATCAAAAAAATAATAATTAACAGTCTAGCGTATGATCACGCTCCCATTGTGTTAAATGAGAGGAGTGATCGTCCCATTGACTTTTTTTCATTTTCACATAAGAATCAATTAAGTTGTTACCCATACGCTCTCTTAACACATCACTATTATCTAGCAAGCGCAGCGCATCAAGCAAATTACGTGGCAACTGCTTGTAACCCTCTAAATCCTTACCGAGCTCGTACATGTTGATATCCAGTGGCTCACCCGGATCACGATTTGCTGCAACACCATCGAGACCGCAGGCAAGGATAGCCGCTTGCATTAAATATGCATTGGCGGCACCATCCATTAAGCGCAATTCAAAACGACCTGAATCCGGCACTCGGATCATATGGGTGCGATTATTACCGCCATAGGTTATTGAGCTCGGTGACCAAGTTGCACCCGAAAATGTTCTTGGTGCATTGATGCGTTTATAGCTGTTAATGGTAGGGTTGAAGATTGCCGTAAGACAATCGGCGCTATGCATAATACCGCCAAGGAATTGATAAGCTAAAGGTGATAAGCCCAAACCACGAGCATCCCCCTCACCGTTAAATAGGTTTTGACTACCGTCCAGATTCCAAATGGACAGATGAGAGTGACAGCCGTTTCCTGTTAGATGACTAAATGGCTTGGGCATAAAGGTCGCCCTCATGCCGTGAAGCTCAGCGATGGATTTAACCATATACTTGAAAAAAACATGGCGATCAGCAGTTTTCAGTACATCATCATAATCCCAATTCATTTCAAACTGGCCGTTGGCGTCTTCGTGATCGTTCTGATACGGATTCCATTCTAACTCGATCATCGCATCACAAATCTGTTTTATCACTGGATATTGTCGCATTAATGCTTGCTGATCGTAGCAAGGTTTGCTTTGCTGATCTTTGTCATCAGCGATATTGGTGCCATCGCTGTTGATCAAATGATACTCACACTCTACCCCTGTTTTCATTCGAAAACCCAATTTTTCAGCTTCAGCCAACTGCTTTTTAAGGGCGACTCGTGGCGAGACCTCAACCGGTTTTCCGTCCATCCACAAGTCTGAAGCCAACCAGCCAACTTCCCTCTTCCAAGGCAATTGAATCAAACTGTCGGGATCAGGAATAGCAAACATATCTGGATGTGCAGGGGTCATATCTAACCAAGCAGCAAATCCGGCAAAACCCGCACCATTTTTTTGCATGCCATCGATGGCTCTAGCGGGCACCAATTTGGAGCGTAAATTACCGAATAGATCAACAAAGCTGATAAGAAAATATTCGATGCCACGTTCAGCGGCTACCTTACTAAGTTTGATTGACATAAAACCTCCTATTTATCCTGAATATAATGTGTGTTAATTAAGCTTTAAAAGTAGTAATTAAAAACCGTTTTTACCTGGAATCCAATTGGTGCCTGCCAATGGCACACCAGCCATTGCTGCCGCCTCCATTGTCAATGCTACCATATCCTCTGGCTCCAAATTGTGTACATGGCTCTTGCCACAGGCGCGCGCCAGTGTTTGCAATTCCAGAGTAAGAACATTAAGATAGTTAGCTAGTCGGCGTCCACCCAGTTCTGGATCCAGCCTTTTGGCAAGCTCAGGGTCTTGGGTAGTAATGCCAGCCGGATCATTGCCAGCTTGATAATCATCCCAAAATCCAGCGGCAGAACCTAGGGCCTTGTATTCCTCATCAAACTCAGGACTCTGGTCACCAAGCGCAATAAGGGCGGCTGATCCGATAGCCACAGCATCAGCTCCCAAGGCTAAGCACTTAGCCACATCAGCACCACTGCGAATACCGCCAGAGACAATTAATTGCACTTTGCGGTGCATATCCATCTCTTGTAAAGCCTCAACAGCCAATCTCACCGCTGGCAAAGTTGGAATGCCTACATGCTCAATAAAAACATCTTGGGTTGCTGCGGTACCACCTTGCATGCCATCTACAACGACCACGTCGGCGCCCGATTTAACCGCTAAAGTGACATCGTAAAACACGCGCGTGGCGCCGACTTTGACATAAATAGGTTTTTCCCAATTGGTAATTTCTCGTAACTCTTGGATTTTAATTTCCAAATCATCTGGGCCCGTCCAATCGGGGTGACGACATGCAGATCGCTGGTCAATTCCTTCGGGGAGGTTGCGCATTTGTGCCACTCTCGGGGAAATTTTTTGTCCAAGCAGCATACCGCCTCCGCCTGGCTTGGCGCCTTGACCAAGGACGATTTCTATGGCATCAGCACGTCTCAAATCATCGGGGTTCATGCCATAACGCGATGGCAGATATTGATAGATAAGGATTTTCGAATGTCCTCTTTCTTCCGGTGTCATGCCGCCGTCACCTGTCGTTGTACTGGTGCCGGCAATAGTTGCGCCTCTGCCTAAAGATTCTTTGGCTTGTGCCGAGAGAGCGCCAAAGCTCATGCCAGCAATCGTAATTGGGGTTTTTAAACGAATCGGATTTTTTGCAAAACGACCTCCCAATACTACTTCAGTGGTACACTTTTCACGGTAGCCCTCTAAGGGGTAGCGTGAAGTCGAGGCACCTAAAAATACCAAATCATCAAAACTTGGGAGCGCTCTTTTAGCGCCAAAGCCACGAATATCGTAAATGCCCGTGCTGGCAGCGCGCTGAATCTCAGCAATAATATGGCGTGGAAAAGTAGCTGATTCAATTAATGTTGGATTATCTTTACTCATATTTTTATCTCCTTAGTAGGCATCAACTTGGTCAATATCAAAATTGTATAATTTTCGGGCAGAGCCGTAACGGCGAAACTCGTCAACGTTGTGACTCATCCCGGATTGCTTTAATAACTCCTCTAATTGCTCTTTGTGTTCAGCACGCATTTCTTTTTCGATACAATCTGTGCCCAAGCTTGCTACCTTGCCACGGACGTATAAACGCGCTTCGTAAATAGAATCGCCCAAGGCGTCGCCAGCGTTACCACAAACCACTAAACAACCGGATTGTGCCATGAAAGCACTCATATGGCCGATGTTGCCCCCGATAACAATACTAACCCCCTTCATTGAGATTCCGCAGCGCGAGCTAGCATCGCCTTCAATCACTAACAACCCGCCGTGCGCTGTTGCGCCGGCGTATTGTGAAGCATTACCGGTGACGTGGACTTTGCCTGACATCATGTTCTCTGCTAGACCGGGACCTGCATTGCCTTTAATGGTGATGTTTGCCTGTTGATTCATGCCAGCGCAGTAATAACCTACATGGCCGTTAATACCAACATTGATGGCCGTGGTTAAACCTACTGAAACGGCGTGTTTTCCACCAGTGTTGCTGACATTGAAGTTGTCTCCAGAAGCGGCCCCTTGTAATTTCACATTAAGACTTCTAACACTGCTCGTATCTAAATTAATTTCTGTCATGATTAACTCCTTTTCCAGCTGTAAATTTGAGTCGGTTCTGGCTCCCATATGCGCGCATTTTCAGCACCAGGCAAAGTTGCAATAGCGCGATACTCAGATGCCATTGCTGCCCAATCATCGGTTTCTGCCATTATTGCAGGCTTACAACCAATGGGATCTCGCATTACCGCAAAGCCATCCTTAGTGCCAATTGCAAAGGTATAAAAACCATCTAGATCATCAATTGCGTGGTTAAGGGCTTGGTCTAAGTCATCACCCTCACTTAAGCGCCAGCTAAGGTAGCCCGCTGCAACCTCGGTATCATTGTCGGTTTTAAAGTGAACACCTCGGCGACGCAAAGTTTCACGCAGACGATTATGGTTTGATAAAGAACCGTTATGCACTAGACACAAATCTTGACCGGTTGAAAATGGGTGGGAATGCTCAGTTGTAATAGCACTTTCCGTTGCCATACGGGTATGACCCAAAGCATGCGTTCCGCTCATACCTTTAATATCAAACTTCTCAATAAAATCCAGTGGATTACCCTTGCCTTTAAAGATCTCAATACTAGTGCCCGCACTGATAACACTAAGTTCACTGTAGTTGTTATAAAGCCAGTCTTGAACCTTGTTAATCTCTGAATCCACAAACAGTACAGCTTGATTGTGCACCACCACTATTTTTTTAAGGCTAAAAAACTCTTTAATTGCCACCTCAAGAGCATTCCAGTCAAAGCTTGAATTCTGAGCCAGTACAGAAATTTTGCAACCACTTTCGTGAGGATCTCGGTAAATCGCTATCCCTGCACTGTCTGGTCCACGTTCTGTCATCTCCGCCAACATCGGCGCTACCAGAGCACCCAATTGAGACTCCAGAGCTGGGTTTTTTATAAACAGTCCAACAATTCCACACATATATAACCTCCAAAAAAATGGGCGGCTTATTGCCCACAATGTTTTACAAAAACCAATCCATACAAAATGGAAGCTGCTTTTTTTAAATCACCAAGGGAAGTAAATAACACGCTATAAAACGTGACAAGGCAGCTTTCATTTTGTAATTTTTTTCACGCCTGTAATCATTATCGTTGTTTTTTATATTGGACAATAATTAATTTAATCATTACACTGTTGCTTTAAATCAACAATAAGGCAAACTATGCATCTAAATCAGATGTTAATATTTTCGAAAATTGCTGAACATCAAAGCTTTACCAAAGCTGCCACCGAGCTAAATATAGACAAGTCGACTGTCAGTTACAATCTTTCGCAATTAGAGTCACGACTGGGTGTTCGCCTACTCAATAGAAGCACCCGCAGTGTCACCCTTACAGAGGCAGGATTGGGTTATTATCGATACTGCCAGCAGATTGTTGAAATTGCAGAAGAGGCCGAACAATATACCGCCACCTTGGGCAGTAAGGCGGTTGGACTCTTACGAATAGCCGCCTCTAATGATTTCGCTCAAATTTTTATACCTAGGGTAATACGGCCTTTCATGAAAGCCAACCCTAAGGTTGATGTCGAGCTTATCCTTGAATATCGCAATGTCGATTTGGTAAAAGAAAGAGTTGATATCGCTCTGCGCTTCGGCATCATTCCAATGGAGGATTCGGACCTTATTGCCAAAAAAATTCTCGATGATGAATTAGGCTTATTTTGTTCGCCCTCGTTTATCAATGAATACGGAAAACTTGAGGATGTTAGCCAAATTCAGGATTTTAATTTGATCGAACTTTTTATGGGTCCTCACATTCAATTAACCATTCACAAAGACTCACATACACACAAAATCAACATGAAAGGACGATTCAAGGTGAATGACTTACTCAGCGCCAAAGACGCTGCCCTTTCCGGATTAGGTATTGCAGCACTGTCAAAACTGCTCAGCCAAGAGGCTGTGGCTAATAATCAACTGGTGCCACTGTTGACAGACTGGGATTTCCCAGCTGTATCTGTTTACGCTGTCTATCCCAGCCGTCAGTGGATGCCTGCCAAACTAAAAGTATTTTTAGAATATCTCAAGCAACTTTAAATCCTCAGTAGCAACCCAAAAGTCACTCCTGAGAATCTTTAATAATGGTTTAATACAATCTGAGATATTCTTCAACCTCCCATTCTGTCACTGCTTGATGGTAGCGATCCCATTCATCCATTTTGTAAGCAAAAAATTGCTTCATCATGGACTCGCCCAACACTGCGTGTGCAAAGTCACTCTTTTGTAGTGCTTCGAGTGCTTCGAGTAGGTTACGTGGCAATGGTGTAATTTCAGCTCGCTTAATTTCCTCTGGACTTAATGAGTACAAATCTAAATTCAAAGGCTCTCCAGGATCAATTTTATTTTGAATACCATCTACAGTAGCAGCAGTTGTTAACGCCAGTGCCAAGTATGGATTCATGCACATATCCGCTGCACGATTCTCGATACAAAAACGATTTTGAGGTAAACGAACCATACAAGAGCGGTTGTTATCGCCATAGGCCATATGAGTTGGCGCCCACGTCACCGTGCCCCCTTCAAAGCCGCCAACTTTTGGCACCAGTCCATTATAAGAGTTAACCGTTGAACAGGCGATTGCGGTAATGGCATGGCCGTGTTTTAATATGCCGCCAATTGCATGGTAGGCCTCTTCTGAAAACTTGCCAACTTCGCCCTCAAAAATATTGCCTCCACCGTCGGTACCAGTCAAACTGAAGTTGATATGCGCACCGGAACGCCAATCACCAATTGTAGGCTTTGGCATAAAGGTAATAAACATGCCGTGGTTTTTCGCTATCTGTTTCAACAAAACTCGTAAAAAAACTAGGCGGTCCGCCATTTCAAGAACGTTGGTATAAGTGAAGTCCAGTTCAAATTGCGAATAAGCGCCTTCGGCAACTACGTCTTTCACGTCCCAGCCCAACTCGTTCAGAATGTCAATCATATCGCCAAGAAAACCCATTGACTCAATACTGTATTCAGCATCGTAACCGAATGCTTGACGGCGAGGGCGTAAACCTTCACCAGGCAAAGGATCATCATCGATGGCCTTAACGGGCTGGCCATTTTCCCAGCGCATGGCAATAAACTCAGGTTCGATACCACAAAAAGCTTTATAACCAGCATCTTCGGCGTCTTTGACGGCGCGCTTAAGTGTTTGACGTGGGCAAAGATTGTAAGGCTTATCTTCCCACCATAAATCAGCAAATACCCAGGCACACGTTTTGTCCCAAGGACAAATCACCAAACTATCAAGATCGGGTAGAGGAATCTGATCGGAATCGGCTGGTCCTAATTCTGGCACAAATGAAATAGAGTGGACTGCGAATTGCGGACCTTTGCCAGCACATAAGGCTTCAAATTCACACATTGGCACCGGTTTGGTTTTTGGAATGCCGAGTAAATCAATCCAACAGGACAGAATGTATTTAACACCTGCCTTTTCAAGTCTTTCTTTTGCTTCGCTAACGCGGGCCTTAGACGGCAGTGCCTCGGCCATTGAGGTTGGGTATATATTTGACATATCTTCTCCTAATTACTTGTATTGATACAAACTTAAAGTTTTTCGTGTGACTTTAACAAGAACTGATTTTTATAAGTCGTCAGTCCTTTCATTACTTCTACATTATTTATGTCGCTTTTATTAAAACAATGCTCTTCAAGAAAGCGACACAAGGTGTCGTCGCCATCCGAAACAATTTCCACTAAAAGGTCGTAACGTCCTGTGACCCAGATAATAAAAACGATTTCATTGCAGTCCTGAAGCCGCTTGGCAACTTCACTAGGACTTGAGGTGGGTGCAACCTTTATGCCCAACATCGAGTCTGTTGCATAATTGATGGCTGAGCGATCGACTAAAGCTTTGATTTGCAAAACACCTGCATCCTTCATTCGATTCACTCGATTTCTCACCGTACCTTCAGAAACATCCAGTGCTGTTGCAATCTCCTTAAAGGGCAAGCGCCCATCCATCTCAAGCATGCCAATAATTTGTTGGTTCAACTTGTCATTTAGGGTGTCTCTAGACGGAATACGCAACAATTGATCACCATCACTCATCTCGGATGTTTGATTCAAGGGTGTAACAGACTTGTTAGAATTGCTCATTAATAGTGCCTAGTTCTGTGGCATATCTTCGGGGTCAATACCTGGCACAAAAGTAATACCTGCTTGTTGTTTCCAGTCGTGAGGATAGGCTGCATAAAAAATCACGCATTTTTCATCGCACTCATAGGCAATGTGATTGTCGCGAGGAATGTAGAGGACATCTCCTGGTGAACAAGTATAAGACTTGCCATCGCAAGTCAATCTAAATTCGCCCTCCATGCAGTAGATAATTTCGTCACAAGTAAGATCCCATGGAACCGACACTTTGTTCAAGAAATTAAGCCCGCCACACATGGTGTCGCTAACATTACTCGTAACGAATGGTTTGATATAAGATTTGCCTGGCTCTAATGTGTGAAGGCGGTTCTCAATATCACTAAATTTATACAATTTTGGTGTTTTATCGCTCATTACTTATCTCCTTGTTAATTTAAGTTTATGGTTTCGTTTAATTCGACAACGTAGCCGTCTGGGTCTTTTAAAAATGCCAGAATTCTAGTTCCGTGGCTCATTGGGCCAGGTGGCGATATAATCTCAGCACCTTGCGCTGTAAGATCTTCAAAAGCTTTATGCACATCAGGCGTTTCGATACAAAGATGACCCCAGCCATTACCTTTGTCGTAGTGCCCTTCTTGATCCCAGTTGTGGGTTAATTCCAAAGTTGGGAACTCTGCTTCAGGGCCATAGCCAATAAAAGTGTTGGTGTAACGACCGCCTGGATAGTCGGTTTTTCTCAACACCTGCATCCCTAGAATGTCACAATAAAAGTGGATAGATTTATCCAAATCCAACACTCTGATCATGGTGTGGGCCAATCTATAATTCGTTTTTTTGTTTTCGTCAGACATTAATTAACTCCTATTTGTGTTTATTTATCCTGTGTCACAGCTACTGCAATCATCATTTGAAATGCACGAACACTGTCCTCCCAATGGGGAGACAACAGACCGCCATTCTCTGCAACCGGTGACTCTCTGCCAAGCTGCATCCGCTCACAGATGGCATGATCTTCTTTATGAACGTCCCACCATAATTGCTTTAACTCTTTTATCTCAGTGACTGATAACGATTGACCCTCGGTTGTATAAATCACTCTTTTTTGTGTTGTGTGTCCTGAATCCACAGGTACACCCAAATACACACCAAGTTGATCGGGGAAGTAACGCCCAATAATAAAATTAGGGAAAAGTGTTAGGTAGCGTGAACTCACCGAGAGCGAGCCTTCCACCTGGTCACTATCATCCAAGTCAACTGCACTGCCCAGACACACATCATCAACAATTGTATAGTGATCTTCAAGCGGTTGATTGGTTGTGGTTCGGTGCACAAATTGAACGTGATAAGGTTCGATAAAGTTCTCAATCAGAAATTTCCAATTACACGAAACTTCGCCAAAATCCAATGTTGCCACTGGCTTCACCTGGTCAAAATTTATGCCATCCAAATGCCTAATCAAAGGGGCTGCATAATCTACAAATGCTGGCGCATCACCGCTTAAATTGATAAAAATCCAATCATGCCAAACAGTCAGCCTAATCGGTTTAAGGCCATGTTTCGACATCTCAAAGCCTTCGGGATGCTGTTCTTTACCGCCAAAAAATGGCGTTGCACAAAGATCACCATCTAAATTATAGGTCCAAGCATGATAAGGGCAGCACAACATAGCGCCGACATTCATCGGCTCATTTACCAATTTAAGACATCGGTGGGAGCAGGCATTATGAAATGCACCTATATCACCTTGCGCATTCTTGAGTAGTAGAACAGGTTTTCCAGCAACCGTCACTGGTTGCGCATCACCCGGCTGGGCAAGTTCATGAGCAAAACCAACGAAAACCCAGTTATCGGAAAACAGCGTATCGCATTCAGCTTTCAAAAATTGCTCATCGTTGTAAGCAACAGCCGGCAAACCATGCTTGAGTGCACCTTGCTCAAAGAACGAAGACAATTCAATTGTATTTTTACTCATCACATATACTCCAATCAATAAGCAACCAATATTTTATATTGGCAAATTATATCCTTATATTTTGCATTAAGTGCAATTAATTATGTGTATTTTTGTTAATATACACATTTTTTTGATTAATAATTGATCAATATGTAATAAATTTCGGTATTATTTACACATATAGTTATTAGCAACAAGCATTAAGGAATCACAAATGAACAACATACATGAAGAGATTAAAATAAACTATAAGGGCTTTTCAGGCCACAGTATTGCTCTGTCAAACGACGTAGATGACGAAATTACCCGCATTGGCCCTAGTACCCCAGCTGGTGAATACTTGCGGCGCTATTGGCACCCGGTTTTTCTCTCGAAGGACTTGGGCGAACAACCCGTTGCAATCAAAATATTAGATGAAGAATTGGTCATATTTCGAGACAAAAGCGGTAATTTGGGCTTGGTTCATAAACACTGCCCACACAGACAAGCCTCCCTCGAATTTGGGATGTGTACCGATAGTGGCATTCAATGCTGCTACCATGGCTGGCATTTTTCTGCGGATGGTAGTATTTTAGATGTTCCTGGTCAAGGCGAGAAAGCAGCCGATATGATCAAACAGAGGGTGAGATTGGGTGCCTACCCCACACACGAATACAAGGGACTAATTTTTGCTTACATGGGGCCGATAGAATCGATTCCTAAATTTCCAGTGTATGACAGCTTTGATTTTGAAGACATGGAAATGGTACCCTACAAAGCACCCTTTGGCTGTAATTGGCTACAAGTTCTCGATGCAATTGTTGATCCGATTCATACCGCCTTCTTGCATTCCAACGTCAGTCGAGTGCAATTCTCTGAGGGTTTCGGCGAAGTTGGCCAAATGGATTTCTTTGAACGGAAATCATGGATTTTAGGCTGCAATACCCGTCGCGTTGGTGACAACATTTGGCTTAGAATTAACGAAGTTATCTTGCCAAATTTTACTCAGGCTGGATCTGCATTCGCAGCTGACGGCACCAAGGAAATTTTTTATGGACGAAGCTCTTTTACTAGATGGGTTGTGCCTATTGATGATGAGCATACCATCTGCTACGCTTGGGCAAACTTTGGAGAACGTGGCGATCCACAAGAATACAACACACCTGAAGGACCTGAGCTGATTGAGCAAGGCGAGGTTTTTGACCGCCCTTATGAGCAAAAACAAAAATTTCCTGCAGACGTGGAAGCCTGTGAAGGTATGGGCCCTATTACTATTCACAATAATGAGAATTTAACCACTAGCGATATCGGTGTTGCCCTGATGCGGCGTCAAATCCGTGAGCAAATCCGTGACCTTAAAGCCGGCACAGAACCGATGCATGTTAGCCCAAGTGATGCTGCACCAATTCCAACTTATGGCGGTGACACCGTTCTTAACATTCCACGCAAAACTGAGGGTGATGAATTATCATTGTTGAGCAAGATTGCACATGAATTTGTCGAAATTCAGTTCGCAGTTGATGGTAAATCGGAAAATGAAAGAATTAGTATCGTCACTGATAAACTAAAAGAAATGCAATCAGGCTACAATTGCCCAGAATAATTCAGGAGAGAATCCCATGGATCAAAAAATTCGTATCCATTTTAAAAGCAACCATGCCGACCCCGAATCGTTCCCACCAACGATAGAGGGCGAGGCCGTCTTTGCCTTAACCGAAGAGCGCTACTACGACACACTAGAAAGATTTCCAGACCTAAAGGGTAAATTAGAACCTGTGTTTGACTGGGATCTTGACAATTTCTACGAATCGATGAAAACAGCAGAAGTGCTTGTCTGTTGGGATTTTCCAACCGAAAACCTAGCAGAAATCGCACCAAACCTTCGCTGGATTCACATTATTGGTGCGGGTGTTGAGCACCTATGCCCAATGGACTGGCTGCCTGATAATGTCACGGTTGTGAATAGCCGAGGCGCACACACTGCAAAGGCAGGTGAATTCGGACTTATGAGTATTCTGATGCTGCATACCCATATGCCGCAAGTGATTACCAGTCAACGCAACAAACATTGGAAGTCTTTGTATTCAACGTCGATTGCAGGTAAAACCTTGCTTGTGATTGGTACCGGTAACATCGGCCACTCGGCAGCTAAAAATTGCAAAATAGTAGGCATGCATGTGATTGGCGTTAGCCGCCACGGTAAAGCTTTAGAGGGTGTTGATGAAATGGTGACAACTGAGCATTTAGACGAAGTTTTACCTAAAGCCGACTACATCTTTATGTCAACACCAAATACCGCTGAAACCAATAATTTATTAAACCGAGAACGCCAATCACTAATGAAACCAGGTGTAGGCATTGTGAATGTCGGCAGAGCGGCAACCATGGATTACGACGCCCTTCAGGACAACCTTCATTCGGGCCACATTAGTGCAGCGATTATTGATGTATTTGACACAGAGCCATTGCCAGAAGACTCACCACTATGGACAACACCCAATCTGATGGTGATGCCACACATATCCGCAGACGATGGCGATACTTATATCCCTCTAACACTGGACTTAGTTTTTATCAACATACGTCGCTACCTGAAGGGCGAAATATTAAACAATTTGGTTAGACCGGAATTAGGCTACTAGACTTAAAAGGGAAAAAATAAAAACAATTGCTTTTATTGGACTTGGCATTATGGGCACACCCATAGTTGGACACCTTGCGGATACGGGTAATCAAATTATCACTAAACTTAGCTGACTATGACCGCTCTGCCTTGGTTCAAGCCATCTAGCATCTCAGCAGCCAAACTTAACTAATTATTTAACCCTTGCAACCACCCTTGAGCAACCTTGCGTGAGGTAAGTTCGAGATTCTTGAATGGCTCTGCCAAGGCATCTGAAAGTGAAACATGTTCCGAAACAACAGAAAATACAGAATCAATACCCTGCTCCTGGATTAACCGCACATCACCTTCAATCGATCCGGCAATAACAATCACAGGGCATTGATGTTTCTGAGCGCGCTTAGCGATACCAATAGGTGCTTTTCCATGCAAGCTTTGAGAATCGATACGACCTTCACCAGTGATCACCAAATCAGCATTCTCAAGGTGACCTTCGAAATGCAGCACATCAAGGACAATGTCGATACCACTTTTGAGATCTGCGTTCAAAAAAGCAAGAAAAGCTGCGCCCAGTCCACCACCCGCGCCTGTACCAAGTACCGAAGCAACATCTTTCCCTGTTGTTTTTTGAATGATGTTGGCATAATGCCTAAGGTTGGCATCGAGTTCAGCAACCATTTTGGCGTCAGCGCCTTTTTGCGGCCCAAAAACCGCCGAAGCGCCCTGCTCACCAATCAGCGGGTTATCAACATCGCAGGCAATCTCAAAGTGGACATTTTGCAATCGAGCATCCAACGTACTCGTATCAATACAAACTAGCGCATTTAGACTGCCGCCACCCTTGTTTAGCTCGTCACCTTCAGCATCCAATAATCGAACGCCAAGTGCTTGCAGCATGCCAGCACCACCATCGTTACAAGCGCTACCTCCTAGGCCAACAATAAAATGGAGAGCGCCTTGATCAAGTGCTGCAAGAACAATCTCGCCTAAACCATAACTACTCGCCAACATTGGGTTTCTCTCATTAAAATCCAGCATATCCAAGCCACAAGCAGAAGCCACTTCTACAACCGCTGTTTCTGAATTACCAAGCAGCCCCCAATATGCATTGACAGTATCGTCCAAAGGGCCAGCAACCATTGACGAGTTGAGTTGACCCGCTGTAGCAGCGACCAGTGTTTCAGTTGTGCCTTCGCCGCCGTCAGCAATTGGCAATTGCACAATATCTGCATCAGGAAAAATTTCAGAAAAACCTTTGGTTATTGCTGTTGCCGCATCCTTAGCACTTAAGCTACCTTTAAATGAATCTGGCGCGACAATGATTTTCATCAGTCAACTATAGCCATGATAGAAATTTGTAGACCATGATTAAAAATCGAAAAGTTAAGAATATTTTTTACCCCAAAATTCAAGACTGCTCGTTGCCAAAATAATTACCAATATACCCAACCACTGCGTAAGGCCAAGCACATTGTGCAAAAGAGCAATACCCATCATAATAGTAAAAACAGGCTCCAAAAACATAACGTTTGAAGTGCGAACAGGGCCAATTTTTGCAATAGAATGGAAATAGAAATAAAAGCCACCGCTCATGCCAACAGCTGAGATAAGACTCCACATAATCATTGAAGTTGTTACTGAGGCTAATGGTTCAGCAGTATTTACAAAATAAACTAAAGCAAACACGGTTGCAGGCAGTACCATAATATATTTTACAAAACCCCATCCCGGTTTAACACCTTCATGGCGTGAGAGGATATTGACACTGGCTTGTGCAACTGATGCGACCAAACCCCAAAAAATACCCCATATATCCCAATCTGTAGTATCGCCTTGCACCATTAACCATATGCCAAAAAGTGATACAAAAAGTGCTAAAGCTGACAGTGCATCGATGGATCTACTTCTTATGATTGAGTTGGCAAAAAACGTAAAAATTGGGAAAGTGTAAATCACCACAACAGCCAAACTGAGAGGAATTAAAGTAATAGAATACATGTACGAAGCAACAAAAACTGCCTGTAATATACTTATGATAATCAAACGGACGTGTGTGGACTTCGTTTTTTGTTTTATTGAAGGCTTATCAAATGCCGTTGCAACAGAAAGAGTAGCGATATAACGAATACAAAGCAACAAAAAAACACCGCCACCGACTGCATAAAATGAAGACGCCGCGGTTGCGGCAGCTGAGAAGAAAAACGCCGCAAATACGGCCGAAAGTACTTTCGTTGAAATTAAAGCTTTCATCGCAGTGACGCTTTTGCCAGATTAAAAGCCTGCATTTTATAACTCAAAAATGCCAAGCGTCAAGCTTTAAATTAAGCAGATGATGTTAGTATTTCCCTAAGTCGTTTAGGGTTATTTGTCGTCAGTGAGGATGCACCCCAGTCTAACATGCGTTGCGCCCATGCAGTGTCGTCAATTCTCCAGCCAGTATGGTATGACAAGCCTAGAGAAAGCACCGCATCAACCAACTCTTTTGAGTTTTCATTATTAGAACTCAAACCATCAGCACTTATATTACCCAAAGTTGCTGTTATATTGTCAATATCATAATTCTCTTTAAAATCATACAACCAATAAGCTTGATATTGGGGTGCTAACGCTTTGCAGGTTTTGATAACAGAAACATCATATGCAATGATAACAATTTGATCAAGCTGTAGTTTAGAGCGATTTAGCTGATCCATCAGAATCGGCACAACCACAGTACCGCACTTAATTTCAATTAGAATTTTTTTACCATTTGGAATTGTTGCAATCACCTCTTCAAGAGTCGCAATCCGTTCTGTCGAGAATTGACTGCCACGATAACTACCAATATCTACCTCTCTCAACTCTTGTAAAGTGGATTCAGCAATGACAAGTTTTTTATCGCCGACACGCTCAGTATTGTCATCATGAATGCAGACAATAACACCATCCTTTGTGAGGCGAAAATCCCCCTCTATTGCATCGGCATTTTGTTGCCAAGCATGCTCAAATGCAGCTAGCGTGTTTTCTGGTGCGGCGCCCGAGGCGCCTCTGTGCGCAACAATCATCATAGATACTTGCTCACAAGTTTTTCACCGAGTGCGCGTGAAGTTGTCCACTTACCGCCAAAAACGGTGATGATCTTACCATTTTGTTCAATCACGTACTCTCGTGATGCCTTATTAGGGTTTTTGTGCGAAATTAACAGGGGCCTTAAACCGGCATAATTACCAACAATATCCGACTCTGTAACATCGTTGCTAAAATAATGTTGATAGGCAGCCAACAAATAGTTGATTTCTTCATTCGATGCTTTAATCGGCTCATCAATCGATTGACGCACTTCGGTTGTTCCTACAAGAGTCTTACCGTGATGAGGCAGCACAAAAAAGACCCGTTCTTCATTGGGCACTTCCAATATAAAGCCGCTATCCAATGGCCGATCAATAATAATATGCGATCCCCGAATCAAATCAAGATGCGCTTGGGTACTGATGTTAGAGCGTTGTAACAAAGCTTCAGCCCAAGGGCCAGCAACATTAATGACTTTGTCGAATTGATAACACTCTCCCGACTCTAAGTGAATTGTGGCATCATTATCCAGTCGACTAACGGGGCTGTTTTCAATAATTCTACAACCCTTGGAGCGCAGCTCATCAGCCAACATCAAACCCAAATTCCTGTCGTCCATTTGCCCATCAGAATAACTGTAAATAGCCGACAAATTGCTGTTGTTAAATTCAGGAAACTGCTGAATGAATCGACCCATGTCTTCTTTACGATGCTTTTGGATCGTGTACTTGCCCGCCAAAATATCATAAAGGTACAGACCAACACGCACCATCCAAGCTGGGCGTCTGCTTGTTTTATAAACAGGTAGATAAAAACGCAGTGGATGCGCCAATTCGCTTGATTTATTCAGCCAATATTTTCGCTCTTTAAGGGACTCTCGCACCAAGCGAAACTCACCATGCTCCAAATAACGCAGACCGCCATGTAGGAGCTTAGAAGAGTGAGCGCTGGTCTCGCTCATTAGCTGACCACGCTCAAACAAGGTAACTTCATGGCCTTTTTTCAAAGCTTCGGAGGCTACGCATAATCCGTTGATGCCACCACCAACAATGCCAATTTTCATAAAATAAAAATCATCAAATAAACCTATTTTTCAAACAACTCTGAAGCAATATTTTTAAATGCTTTGAATTCCAAAAAATTACCCGAAGGGTCTTCAAAAAACATCGTTCCCTGCTCGCCCACTTCACCTGCAAATCTAATATAAGGCTCAATTACAAAAGTATCAATAGCCCCACGCACTGTGTTTGAAAAGTTGTACCAATCATCAAAACTTAGCACCACACCAAAATGCGGTATAGGTACACCATGACCATCAACAGAATTTGAATTACTTGGCATTTTGCCATTTTTCCCAATGAGTGGGTTTAAGTGAGTCACAAGTTGATGGCCAAACATATTAAAATCAATCCATTCATCACTACTCCTTCCTTCAGGAAATCCAAGCTTTACACCATAAAAAGCTCTCGCTTCAGAAAGATCACGCACACAAATGGCTAAATGAAAGGGTGTCAATTGCATAATAATTGAAATAACTTGTACTTATACCATAGGGCATAAGTTTCATTTGAGCAAACAGTTGCCCAACTCAGTTTTAATAATTCGCCAATCATACTTGACTTTAATTATTTATTTCAC
>CAJXHL010000024.1 GCA_913054335.1 uncultured Gammaproteobacteria bacterium
TAACGCCATAAATAATGACTTGACAAGCTGCCCAGTGGTGGACTTTATTTTATGAACAATTCTAACGAAGAAATATTTAATTTCCCCTGTGATTACCCGATTAAGGTTTTTGGAAAAAAAACGCAAGACTTCAAGCAAATTGTTTGTGACATAATTGAGCCACACTCTGGTCAATTACACGACAATCAAATAACAGAAAAAGTCAGCTCAAAAGGCGCCTATATTTCCCTTACTGTTAGAATCATCGCCACAAGTCGAGCGCAATTAGATGACATTAATGAGGGCTTACAAAAATGTCCTCAAGTAGCCTACCTTTTGTAAGAGACCTTTGCATAATGATGAACAACCATAAAAATACCACCTTTCACCAACTTCAAAACATTTTAAAAACACCCTTAGCCCTGCTAGGCGTGGATTTAAAAAATTTCAAATTTAGAAAAATTTATCATTTTTCTAATCATTCATCATTATGTAAAGGTCTCTGTAAATAATATGATTCGGGTTGTCAATAAAGGACGCCAAGACTATAGATCTTGTTGGCAATCTATGGTGTCTTTTACCGAAACAAGAGATGAAAACACGCCAGACGAACTCTGGGTTGTAGAGCACAACCCGGTGCTAACTCAAGGACTTTCAGGCAAAGCAGAACACTTGTTGTCAAAAACCAGCATTCCTCTTGTTCATTCTGATCGTGGCGGTCAAATTACATATCATGGCCCAGGCCAGCTTATCATTTATTGCTTAATTGACATCAAAAGACTGGGGATTGGTATTAAAAAAATGGTGTCAATAATTGAACAATCCATTATTGACTTACTGCTCGATTACAATATTCATTCTGAAAGAAAAAAGGGTGCGCCTGGCGTCTATGTAAATGGTGACAAAATTGCCGCACTTGGACTCAAAATCAAACAAGGCAAAACCTATCACGGCCTAAGTCTGAATATTGACATGGACATTGAGCCATTTAAGTTAATCAATCCTTGTGGTTATGCAAATTTAAAAGTGACACAAATGCAAGATTTGGCGGATAATACGCTTTTTTTTGACACAATCCAACAACAACTTACTCAACATTTAATTAGCCATGTTACAAGACGTTGAAATAAAAGCCCTCAAGGGCCAGTCAAAGACTCAGAGATTGAGAATCAAGCCGGATGCAAGCCGCATACCACTTAGAAAGCCTAGCTGGATAAGAATTCGTCACAGCAATTCTCCAAAAGTCAGTCAGCTTAAAAAAACACTAAGAAAACAAGAATTATTTACTGTTTGTGAAGAAGCACAATGTCCAAATTTAAACGAATGCTTTACACACGGCACGGCCACTTTTATGATCATGGGTCAAATTTGTACAAGGCGCTGCCCTTTTTGTGACGTAGCCCATGGAAAACCAAAATCCCTTGACACCGATGAGCCTAAACATCTAGCTGACACGATTGCTAAAATGAAACTTAAATACGTTGTTATCACATCAGTTGATCGTGATGATTTAAGGGATGGTGGTGCCATGCATTTTAAAAACTGTATAGACGCAATTAGAGTGCAAACACCCTCAGTGAAAATTGAAATATTAACACCCGATTTTAGGGGAAGAGTGGATAAAGCACTAGATATATTCACCGATTGTCCTCCCGATGTGTTCAACCACAATTTAGAAACTGTGCCTTTTTTATATCCCCAGGTTAGGCCGGGTGCGGACTATCAGCACTCGCTAGAATTGCTGAAGAGCTTTAAACAGCAACACTCGCAAGTAACCACAAAATCTGGCTTAATGCTAGGTGTTGGTGAAACCAAGAAACAAGTGCTGGATGCTCTGAGAGACTTACGCCACCACCAAGTTGATATGCTTACCCTAGGTCAATACTTGCAACCAAGCAGGCATCACTTGGCTGTTGAAGAGTACATCCACCCAGATCAATTCGCTGAATACAAAGTGCTTGCAACTGAGCTTGGGTTTTCCCAAGTCGCCAGTGGCCCCATGGTTAGATCTTCATATCACGCAGATCTTCAAGCTAAGGGCGAAACCGTAAGCTAACAATTTATATGGCGATTGCATTCACCCCCGGCGAACCCTCTGGTATTGGGCCGGACTTAGCCATTATGTACGCTCAGCAAGCAAGGAAAGAAGACCTGCTTGTTTATGCAGATCCAAATATCTTAATCAAAAGAGCAAAAAAACTTTGCTTACCAATTCATTTAACGGAGTCACCCACAACCAAAAAGGGGGAGCTTTATATCTTCCCAATTTCAGCAAAAGTGAGTGCTACCCCAGGCGTACTTAATACTGATAATTCTAAATATGTGCTTGAAACGCTGACAATAGCTGGCAACCATTGTTTAAGTGGCAAGGCCGACGGCTTGCTAACTGGTCCAGTCCACAAGGGCGTTATTAATGATGCCGGCGTCGTATTTAGCGGCCATACCGAATTTTTCGCTAAGTTAAGCAATGTTAGTAAAACAGTGATGCTGCTTGCCACCGACACACTGAAGGTTGCTTTAGCAACAACCCACCTACCTTTAAGTCAAGTCTCAAAAAACATCACTCAAGACTTATTAACAGAAGTGATCGAAATCATTAATCACGATTTTCGCTATTTTGGTATAAACAAACCTCATATTCTGGTTTGTGGTTTAAATCCACACGCAGGTGAAGATGGTCATTTGGGGGATGAAGAAATAACAATTATTTCCCCAGTTATTCAAAAATTAAACGCCAAAGATTATCACTTATCGGGCCCAGTGCCTGCTGATACAGCTTTTACCCCCGCCTCACTAGAGGGTGTGGATGTAGTTCTAGCAATGTATCATGATCAAGGTTTGCCGGTACTGAAAACACTTGGTTTTAAAAAATCGGCCAACATCACCCTGGGTCTGCCGTTTTTTCGTACTTCAGTTGACCACGGTACAGCACTTAACCTTGCCGGCACTGGCAACATCAGCCTTGGCAGCTTCCATACCGCTCTATCCTACTTCAATACACTGAGTGACCATGCAGCACAAAGCTAGGAAGCGATTTGGGCAAAATTTCTTAATTGATTCACAAATCATTGAGAGAATTGTCGCAACCATTGCACCCAACCCCAAAGACAATTTTATCGAAATTGGGCCTGGCAAAGGAGCGTTGACTTTACCATTACTTGAAAATCTTGAGGCAATGAAGGTCATTGAAATTGATCGAGATTTGATCGCATTACTAAAATCGAAAAACCACCAAAATCTCAGTATTATAGAAGCCGATGCGCTTAAGTTTGACTTCGACCAACTGGAAGAAAAAGTGAGAGTTGTGGGCAACCTACCCTACAACATCTCTTCGCCCTTGTTGTTTCATTTATTGGGGCATCGAAACAAAATTATCGATATGACCTTCATGCTACAAAAAGAGGTGGTTGATAGGATTGTTGCTCCCCATGGTAGTAAAACTTATGGACGCTTAAGTGTGATGATGCAGGCTTTTTTTGAAGTTGAATTGATGTTTAACGTACCTAAAGAATCTTTTGATCCTCAGCCAAAAATAGAATCTGCCATCATCTACCTAAAACCAAGAGTGGATACAGCACTTGCAGAGTCAGCGCTTTTAGAAAAAGTTGTAAAAATCGCCTTTTCACAACGTAGAAAAACACTCAGAAATTGTTTAAAATCTATTCTCAGCCAACAACAAACCGATATTGATTTATCGCAGCGTGCAGAAATGCTCAGCGTGGATGAATTTATTAACTTAACCAAAGACTATGCAAAACAAAATTAGCATCGATGTAGAAGTTACCTATCTACCAAATCAATCAAACATCCCGAGCAGCCAGTATGCCTACGCTTATACGATCACTATTACCAACAAAGGTAACAGCGGCGCCCAATTAAGAACAAGACGCTGGTTGATAGAAGATGAGTCTGGTTACGTGGAAGAAGTAGTTGGCGAAGGTGTGATTGGTATGCAACCTCATCTATCGCCTGGAGAGAGTTTTGAGTACAGCTCAGGTGCAATCATTAATACCGAAACTGGCTCAATGAAAGGCGCTTACGGCATGATTAATGACGAAGGGCAACGTTTTGATGCCATCATTCCAGAGTTTGTTCTTAGTAAGCCTTATACACTTCACTAGACACCCCAGCTCATGGACTATGCTATTGGCGATGTACAAGGATGTTTTGACACCCTTAAGCAGCTGCTGAAAAAAATCAACTTTAATGTCGACAGCGATCGACTGTTTTTTTTAGGTGATGTGGTCAATCGTGGAAACAAGTCCCTAGAAACACTTCGGTTTATCAAATCACTCAAAGAAAATGCTGAAATGGTTCTTGGCAACCACGACTTTCATTTGCTTGTTTGTGCGCTAACGTCTCATCGCCCAAATCGAAAAGATACTTTTCATGACATACTTCAAGCACCCGATAAAAATACACTGCTTGATTATTTACTTACAAGGCCACTGCTGATTGAACACAACGACGTTTTGTTGGTGCATGCAGGCATTCCACCGCAATGGGATAAAACAACAGCACTTAAGCGGGCCAAACAAGTTGAAAAACGTTTGCAAGATAACCGTACTAAGGACTTTCTCGGTATTATGTACGGCAATGAGCCCGCCAAAGAGTCGGATTGCTCAAATGAAGATGAGATTTGTCGATATACCATCAATGCCATGATGAGAATACGGTTTTGCAAAGGAGATGGAGAGTTAGAATTTGAGCATAAACTAAATATCGATCGCGCACCCATTGGTTTTAAGGCTTGGTTTGAACACGAAAATCGAGCGCTAAACAACACCGATGTGTTGTTTGGTCACTGGTCAACGCTGAGAAATATCAATACGAAGCATGTTTATCCGTTAGACCATGGTTGTGTTTGGGGAGAAAAACTCAGCGCACTCAACCTAGCAAACTATGAGACAACCTCCATACTTAGTGTTGAAGTCGACTAGAAATTATCGCTTCTAAGCTTAATCGCTCCCTCAAAAACAAACTCAGCCGGACCCGATAAAAAAACATCACTACCCAACTGGTGCTCAATTAAAGCATCGCCGCCAGTCAAATGGACCGTTACTGTGTCGTCTAAGAGCCCCATTTGCTGACCGTGGACAACGGCGGCTGCAGCACCAGAACCACAAGCCAAGGTTTCACCAACACCACGCTCATAAACGCGTAAGTTGATTTCGGTGCGATTAGTAACAATCATAAAACCAACATTAACGCTTTCAGGGAAAAAATCAGCGTTTTGTATCTTGGTCCCAATACCCTCTACATCATTGTCATTAAAGCTATCAACTACAATAATAGCATGAGGGTTTCCCATCGATAAAGCACCCATAGAAAATCCCTCAACAATGTACTCTTTTGCCAACTCTTGGACAGAAATAGGCACCTCTATAGGGTTAAATATGGGTGCGCCCATATTAACTTTTACAGTGTTGTCTCGATTAATTTCAAGATGCATAATGCCTGAACGCGTCTCCACCGTAATCTTCTTGCTTTTGACCAAATCTTTCTCGTAAACATACCGAGCAAAACATCTTGCTCCGTTACCACATTGAGATACTTCAGAACCATCAGAGTTAAAAATCGTATATTGAAAATCAACGCCAGCGCTTATAGCAGGCTCAACCATTAGTAATTGGTCAAAGCCAACGCCAAAATGTCGATCAGCCAAATCTCGGATTTCTTCGCTGGAGAGACAAACATTACCTTGTGTATTATCAATAACAATAAAGTCGTTACCAAGGCCTTGCATTTTCGTAAAATAAACCATAGCAATATTTTAACGACATGTGCACTCTAAGTTTCTATAATACCTCAATAAAACTCATTTCACTATTACTATATGATTACACCTAGCAACATCACTCTTAATAAGAAAAAAAACACTTTAACTGTCTCCTTTGAAGGGGTTAATTACCCTCTTTCAAGTGAATTTTTACGAGTTTACTCGCCCTCGGCCGAAGTTCAAGGTCATAAACCGGAGGATGCTGTACTGCAACTCAATAAAGAAGATGTACTGATACAGAATATCCGCCCTATGGGTAATTACGCCGTCGTACTGCATTTTGACGATGGCCATGACACTGGTATTTATTCGTGGTCGCATTTGCACTACTTGGCACTTAACCAAGCGCAACTTTGGACGGATTACTTGAAAAAAGTATCACAAAGACTGGCATCCAAGTAGGATTTAACTCGGCTACTAGCGCACAATAATAGGGCAAAAAAAATGTGCTAGAATCCCTATCTAGCACTATATTTTGTTAAAATTACTCCTGGCCCATATAACTAATTAGATTCGTTCGAGTATATAATGAGCCAAAAATTTACAATTTTTGACAACTACTATGAAAAATAAAATTATTCAATTTAGCATTTTTATTGGCTTACTTTTTTCAATTCAAGCCAACGCGACTCCATTGAAAAACATTGAGCTTTCGGGACTTAGCACTATCCCAAATAGCACTGTCCTAAGTTATCTTTCTTTCGAAGTTGGAGATGAGATAACTGACTATACTTCTGATCAAATTATTAAAACACTCTTTGCTACTGGCTTTTTTGCTGATATTGGTGTTTCAATTAATAACGACATAGTGGCGATTACACTGATAGAAAACCCGCACATTAAATACATAGACGTACTTAATTATTCAGATAAAGTTCTTGATGTAGATAAACTGGAGAAATCAATTGACGACTACAAACTTACTATTGGAGGACTTTATACCAAGAAGAAGCTTCATGATTTTCTTGAATCACTGAAATCTCAATACAATGCTGAGGGATTTTTTAACTTGGAAATTGAGCAAAACCTTGATCTTGATTCTCAAAATAGGATGGGCATTGAACTTGACATTACTGAAGGTGAAAGAGCAACCATTGGCTCAATGGGCATTACTGGTGCCCATTCTTTTTCTGAAGAAGAGCTCCTAGATTTATTTGGTATTGGTGTCGCTGACAACATTTTTATCAATTATTTCACTGAAAAAAATCGCTTTACAGACTTGGAATTAAATAAAGGCGTTGCCGCTATGCAAGCCTTTTATTTAAATAAAGGTTATTTAGATTTCAATATTATTCAAGTGGACACTTCACTTTCCGATGATAGAGAAAAAATTAACATCGAGATCCAAATTTCAGAGGGTAAACAATATAAATTAGGCACAGTTTCTTTTCAAGGTGATTTAAAAAACCAAAAGGCAGAAGCTCTAGTTCAATTACTAGGCATTAAAAAAGGGGATATCTTTAACCGCCAAAAAGTTGTTGATGGGATTCAAAAAATTGCTAATATATACACTGATCAAGGTTACGCCCATGCAAACGTGAGTCCTATTACTCAAGATGTTTCAAACACAGTAAACCTAATCATTGATATCTCTCTCAAGAAAAAAGTTTATATTAATAGAATCACAATTTCTGGCAACACCAGAACTCAGGACGAAGTCATTCGCAGAGAAATTGGCATTTCTGAGGGTGGACTTTATTCACGAACTGCTATTGTAAATTCAATTACAAAACTAAGACGTATTGGCTATTTTTCTGATGTACAAATTACTACTAATGAACTGCCAGACTTTCCAGATAAAATTGACCTTCATTTCAGTGTTCAAGAAACCAAAACTGGTGAGCTCAGTTTTGGCATCTCCCATAGTAATAATTACGGCATCTCGTTAAATGCCGGAATCAAAGAAAAAAACTTTCTCGGTTCTGGAAACACTCTTAATGCACAACTAAAATTTTCTGACTCCTATAATAAAATCAGTTTCTTCTTCGAGAACCCCTACTTCAACACCAAGCAACACAGCATCAGTTACGGTGCCTTTATGAGTTCTCTTGATGATAATGATGTCATGACAGATTCTTATAAAATTGATACAGTTGGTGCAAATCTTGGTTATGGTGTTCCATTAACCGAAAACACCAGGCTTAATGGCAGCTTGCAATTCTCGAAAAATGATATTACATGTGGATCTAGTTTTGCGACATCTGACTATGAGTCGAGTCAGTGCGCCAGCACCAGCAATGATGAAGTCAGTATAAACATCAATTGGAATGAAAATACTCTAAACCACTACATGTACCCAACGAATGGTAGAAGCAATGCTTTAAGCGTTGACCTTTCTCTGCCGCTTGGCGATTACCGCTACATCATAGCCAATGCCAGCCACAAGAGCTACAAACCTCTCAACAATAATTTAACTCTTAAACTTACTGGAAACTTAGGACTGGCGACAGGTTATGGCGGAAAAGAATTGCCTTTCTTTAAGCGCTATTTTGGTGGCGGCAGTGGTTCGGTTCGAGGGTTTGGTTCTAAAACGCTAGGCCCACTCTATCCAAATGGCAAAGCAAAAGGTGGTGAATTATCCGTCCTAGCTAGTGCTAATATTATTTCACCCACTCCTTTTATTGATAACAGTGATAATATGCGCATGAGTGCCTTTGTGGACATGGGTAATGTCTATGGCAGCACGTCAAGCGTTGATCTTGGAGATCTACGTATGTCAGCTGGGTTTGCATTTGCTTACATGAGCCCAATTGGCGCTATTGGCATGTATGTCGCCACACCACTTCTTAAAAAGTCGGGTGATGATATTGAAAATTTTGCCTTTTCTCTAGGCACGGGCTTTTAGCATAAGCAATGAAAAAAATCATTGCCCTCTTAATTTGCACTTTATTGGTGGCAACCGCTAGCGCTCAAACCTTAAAAATTGGTTACATTAACATTGAAGAGATTATTAGTAATTCTTCTCAATACCAACAAGAAAGTGCTCAATTAGCCAAAGAATTCCAGCCAAAAAAACAGGAATTACTGGATTTACTCGACCACATTAACTTGTTGCAATCATACCTCCAAAAAACCAGTAGCCATTTACCGAAGGAAAGCCTACAAAATAAAGTTGATAACATCAATAAACTTAAGGTCTACTTTAAAAAAGAAACGGAACTTTGGCAACAGCAATTAACCAAAAAAAAACTTATTGCTCTTGATCGCATTCAAACGCTGATCAATCGAATCATTATCAAAGTTGCAATGGATGAGAAATATGATTTAATTCTATATCAAGAGGTTGCTTTTGTTAGTGATGAGATCAATATTAGTGACATGATAATCGCCAAAATGGGAGATCTATCACAGTGAAAATAACCCTAGGGGAAATCTCTGAATTAATTGATGCCACTTTAATCGGTGACCACTCAATTGAAATTGAAGGGATTAACACTTTGAGTGAAGCTTGTCCAAATCAAGTAAGCTATGTGACACAGAAAAAGTATCTCAACACTTTAAGCAAAACAAAAGCTGGTGCTGTTATTCTTCACCAAGAACACCGTGAACACTGTAACGTAAACGCTCTATTAGTGTCAAATCCTTATCTAGCTTTTGCCAAACTTAGTCATTACTTTAAACAAGCCTATTCGTTCCATCAAGGTGTCAATAATGCAATGGTTGACCCTACAGCGCAGGTCGACAACGTATCAATAAGTTCGGGTTGTGTCATCGGTAAAAATGTGAGTATTGGTGAAAACACTATGATCGGAGCGAATTGCGTTATTGAAGACAACGTCAAAATAGGAAAACATTCGCATATCTACGCTAACGTTGTTGTTCACAGGGATTCTGAGCTGGGTCATTCATGTGTTATTTCCTCTGGCGCCGTAATTGGCTCAGAAGGATTTGGCAACGCAAGAAATGACGATAAAAGCTGGCAAACGATCGCGCATGTGGGTAAGGTTGTCATAGGTGACGATGTTACGATTGGTGCCAATACTACTATTGACAGAGGTACCATTGATGACACTGAGATTCACAATGGTGTCAGAATCGACAATCTTGTACATATTGCACATAACGTCATCATAGGCGAAAATACCGCCATTGCTGCAAAAACTGGCATTGCCGGTAGTACGGTTATTGGCAAACGGTGCATGATTGGCGGCATGGTTGGCATTGTGGGCCATCTAAGAATTGTTGATGATGTTACAATCAACGCCACAAGCACCGTAGATAAAAATATTAGCAAATCAGGAATCTATACTGGCTTCTTCCCATTAATGACACATAAAGGCTGGCAAAAGGTTGGGGTGTGGCTGATAAAACTTGATAAAATTGCCAAAACTATGAATATTAAATTAAAAGACGTTAAAAAATAATTATGGAAATGAATATTAATGAGGTAAAAAACTTTCTACCTCACCGCTACCCTTTTTTAATGATAGACCGTGTTCTTGACATTGAAGTTGGAAAATCCCTTACAGCAATCAAGAACGTTTCCTTTAACGAGCCTCAATTCACTGGTCATTTCCCTGCACAACCGATTATGCCAGGAGTTTTAATCGTGGAAGCATTGGCTCAAGCAACAGGCATCTTAGCCTTCAAATCTGAAGTGGGAAAACCCATTGATGGTCAAATTTATATGTTGGTTGGAATTGACAAGGTGCGCTTTAAACGCACTGTTGAACCGGGTGACCAAATCCTGCTTAAAGTTGAAGTGATGGTTGTCAAGCGCGGTATGTGGAAGTTTAATTGCAGAGCCACAGTTGATGGTGTGTTGGTTACTTCTGCAATCCTTATGTGCACTCAAAAAGCTGCAGAATAACACCGTGGCCGTTCATCCGTCAGCAATTATAGACCCAAGCGCAAAGGTTCATCCAGATGCAATAATTTGCGCTTACGCGGTTATTGGTGCTAATGTTGAAATCGATGCAGGTACTATTGTAAATACTCATGCGGTCATTTCTGGCCCCACAAAAATTGGCAAGAACAATCAAATTCACTCTTTTGCTTCAATAGGAGGAGATCCTCAGGATGTAACTTACCAAGAAGGCCAAGAAAGCAACTTAATTATTGGTGATGATAATCTTATACGTGAATTCTGCACCATTAACCGAGGCACAGAAAAAGAGAACTCTTTAACAAGGTTAGGATCTAATAATATGCTTATGTCGTATGTTCATATTGCCCATGACTGTCAATTAGGTAATCATATTATTATGTCAAATAACGCCTCTCTAGCTGGGCACGTTCGCATCGCTGACTGGTCAATTCTTGGTGGATTTGTGCTGGTTAAACAATTTTGTATGATTGGTCGCCATACATATGTTGGCATGGGCTCTCAAGTCAATAAAGACATTCCTGATTACATGATTGCTGCCGGCGTTCATCCAAAAATAAGAGGCATAAACTCAGTTGGCATGAAGCGGCGCGGCTTCAGTCCGAGTTCAATTGCCTCAATCAGGCGTGCCTTCAAAATCGTCTATCGAGAATCACAAGGTAGACTTCTTGATAGCGCCTTAATCGAACTTGAAGAATCAGAAACAGATAGCCGTGAAGTGATGCAATTTGTTGAATGCATTCGCAACTCACGAGTGGGCATCATGCGTGGTCCGGCTGACGAATAATAAACGTCACACATCATGACAAAATCTTTTATAAAGTCTAGCAGTGTTGTTACTGTGATGACTTTGTTGTCACGAATTCTAGGCCTTGTACGAGACTTTATTATTGCCAAATACTTTGGCGCCAATGGGCTCTCTGATGCCTTTCTTGTTGCTTTTCGTATTCCTAATTTCTTTCGCCGCCTTTTTGCCGAGGGTGCTTTTTCACAGGCTTTTATTCCCATTTTAACTGACAGCAAAATAAATCAAAATGATGATGAGTTGCAAGAAGTGATTAACCACATCGCAACGAAACTGCTAAGCATTCTAATTCTGGTTACAATTGTAGTGGTGGTGCTAGCGCCACTGGTGATGTTTGTTTTTGCCTGGGGTTTTTATTTTAAAACCGATCAAAGTCATTACTTCTTAGCTTCTGACATGCTTAGAATTACTTTTCCTTACTTGTTGCTCATCTCCCTAACTGCTTTTTCCGGCGCCATTCTAAACACTTATGACAATTTTAGCGTGCCTGCATTCACGCCTGTCCTATTAAATATTTCGTTAATACTTAGTGCAATTTTTCTCGCAAAATATCTAGATACACCCATCATGGCGCTCGCATGGGGCGTGCTGATTGGTGGTGTCGCCCAACTCCTGTTTCAAATACCTTTTTTAAGAAAACTCCATCGTTTACCAAAACTAAAATTTGGCCCACATCCAGCAATACAAACCTTAAAAAAACGAATGTTACCGGCCTTATTTGGCGTTTCAGTGTCTCAGATTAATCTTTTAATTGACACTATGATTGCAACAACACTTATAGCTGGCAGTGTTTCTTGGTTGTATTATTCCGACCGCTTATTGGAGTTGCCTTTAGCCTTGATTGGCATTGCTTTGGCAACGGTAGCACTTGCCAAATTAAGCAATTGTTATGCAAAAAATGACTCAGACGGTTTTGAACAAACTATCGACAAGGCGTTAATTTATGGGCTCATTTTAGGCCTACCCTCTTCTATCGGTCTTGTGATGCTCGCTGATGGTTTAATTATTACCCTTTTTCAATACGATGCTTTCAATGCAAGTGATGCCATACAATCAGCTCTTAGCTTGCGAGCTTACGGATCTGGATTGCTAGCCTTTATCGCGGTCAAAATTCTTGCACCAGTATTTCTCTCCAGAGGTGACACAAAGACACCGGTTAAAGCAGGCGTTGCAGCAATGAGTAGTAATATTATTCTAAACTTAATTTTGGCACATTATTTTGGCCATGATGGCCTGGCTGCAGCAACTTCAATATCAGCTCTCTTAAACGCCGTATTGCTGTATTACTTTTTAACAAAACAATCGATTTTCCAACTCAACTCAGCTTTTTACAAAATGCTCATTAAAGTTGCATTGTCAAGCATTATAATGTTGAGCTATATTTACTATGCATCCCCTACAACAGATTCATACATACAAGCAGATGCTATACAAAGAGTCATTATGCTAAGCAGAACCATTCTCGTTTCTGCTGGAATTTATTTTGCAAGTTTGTATGTTATTGGACTAAGAGTTAAACAACTATGAGCACACTACACTGTATTAAACTAAATAAAGAACTTGCATCGCTTGAACGCGCACCATATCCCGGAGAGCTGGGAAAAAGAATTCTCGAAAACGTTTCAAAAGAAGGCTGGCAAATGTGGCTTAATCACCAGACTTTGCTAATCAATGAAAACAACTTAAGCCTAATTGACCCAAATGCTCAAAGTTACCTAAAAGAGCAAATGGAAAAATACTTCTTTGCGGCAGATGATTTAGACGACATTAAGGGCTATACCCCAGATAATGGCTAAAAATGGCTAATTTATTTATTATTTCTGCACCCTCGGGTTGTGGCAAAACTTCTCTTGTTAAAGCGCTCATCAACGATGTGTCCGACTTGTGCGTCTCAGTGTCGCACACAACCCGTAGGCCAAGACCCGGAGAAATAAATGGCGATAACTACCACTTTGTCTCTAAAGACATTTTTGACACAATGATTTCAGAAAGTGCTTTCGTTGAGCATGCAAAAGTGTTTGATAATTATTACGGAAGCTCTAAAAAGTCGATTAACGATGAAATTAAAAAAAATAATGATGTCATCTTAGAGATAGATTGGCAAGGCGCAAAACAAGTTAAAGAGAACGAAGCAGCATTATCAATCTTTATTCTGCCTCCTTCAAAAAAAGCTCTACTTTCGCGCCTTCAGGGTCGCGGCCAAGACAGCCAAGAAATTATTGATAAAAGAATGGCTGAGGCTGAAGCTGAGATGTGTCATTTTTATGAATTTGACTTTGTCATCATTAATGATGATTTTACTTCTGCACTTAACGACTTAAAGCACATTATCTTCTCTTCAAGACTCACTCCGCAAGAGCAATCGTATAGGAACAGCGATTTACTTAAACAATTGATATAACAATAGATTTAGGTATAATGTCAGCTCTAATTATCGCTTAGATCTTACTTAACAAAAGAAATTATGAGTGAATTTGCATTATCAATCGCCAATACAACTACTGGCATACAGGTACAAAAGTATCCACCAATCCTATCGCCAGAACAGGAGCACGAACTGGCTGTTGAGCTGTTTGACAATGGCGACCTATCTGCCGCAAGAAAACTTGTCTTAGCTCATATGCGCTTTGTTGCTTTTATTGCGCATGGCTACAAAGGTTACGGTCTAGAGCAAGCAGATTTAATTCAAGAAGGCACAATCGGATTAATGAAGGCCGTCAAGCGCTTTAATCCTTATAAGAAAGTCCGACTTTCCTCATTTGCTGTTTATTGGATTCGAGCTGAAATTCATGAGTATATTTTCAAAAATTGGAAAATTGTTAAAGTTGCGACTACCAAAGCGCAGCGCAAACTATTTTTTAAGCTTAAACAGGCTAAATCTCACATTTTTCAAGCACTGACCAATGATCAAGCAGAGAAAATTGCCACCGATCTTGGTGTTAGAGCAAGAGATGTGATTGAAATGGAGTCTCGACTGCAACTCAATGATGTTGCCTTTGAGCTTAACGATGATGAAGATTCTTACACGCCTGAACAGTATCTTGCTGATCCAGGTAAAACACCAGAGCAATTGTTGCTTAGCGATCGCTCGGAAAAAGACCAACAACACAAGCTTTATCAAGCGCTTTCAACCCTAGATGAAAGAAGTATGGATATTTTACAATCTAGGTACTTGAAAGAACAAAAAACGACCCTACATACTTTAGCAGACAAGTATGGTGTTTCTGCTGAAAGAGTGCGCCAGCTTGAAAACAAAGCGATTAAAAAGCTTAAAGAAAGTCTAGAAGCCTAAAACCTTCAAAGATTATTTTCGTTCAATACATAGGAGAAAGTATGAAAATTCGTCCACTACACGATCGTGTTATCGTGCGTAGAGTAGAAGAAAAGAAAACCACAGCAAGTGGTCTAATCATTCCTGATTCATCAACTGAAAAACCTTCCAAAGGCGAAGTAGTTGCTGCCGGTAACGGTAGAATCAGCGCTGATGGTAAGGTCATCCCTTTGGATGTTAAAGTTGGCGACACTGTCATGTTCGGCCAATATTCAGGCTCAGAAATCACTGTTGATGAGGAAAAACTTCTTGTCATGAGTGAAGACGAAATCGTTGCAGTTATCGAAGATTAAGGAGATATAAAATGTCAGGAAAAGATGTAAAGTTTGGCTCAGAAGCCAGAGATTTAATGTTGGATGGTGTAAACACACTTTCCAATGCTGTAAAAATAACATTAGGCCCTAGAGGTAGAAACGTTGTTCTCGACAAGTCATTTGGTGCACCGCACATCACTAAAGATGGTGTAACAGTAGCCAAAGAAATTGAACTTGAAGGTAAATTTCAAAACATGGGCGCGCAAATGGTTAAAGAAGTTGCCTCCAAAACCAGTGATATTGCTGGTGATGGTACAACAACAGCAACAGTGTTGGCTCAAGCCCTAATCACCGAAGGTGTTAAAGCAGTTGCAGCGGGCATGAACCCAATGGACCTAAAGCGCGGTATTGACAAGGCAACAGTAGCTGTTGTTGAGGCCTTAAAAGGCGCTTCACAACCTTGTAACGACTCTGCAGCTATTGCACAAGTTGGTACAATCTCTGCCAACTCAGACGAATCTGTCGGTGCTATCATTGCTGAAGCAATGGAAAAAGTAGGACAAGAAGGTGTCATTACTGTTGAGGAAGGCACTACGCTTGAGAACGAACTTGATGTTGTAGAAGGTATGCAATTCGATCGTGGATACCTTTCGCCATACTTCATCAACAATCAAGAATCAATGACTACTGACCTTGAGTCTCCCGCTATTCTTTTGCACGACTCAAAGATTCAAACAATACGTGACTTGTTGCCAGCACTTGAAGCGGTTCAAAAATCGGGTAAATCATTACTAATCGTTGCTGAAGATATCGATGGTGAAGCACTGGCAACTTTGGTTGTTAATAACATGCGTGGTATCGTAAAAGTAGCTGCAGTTAAAGCGCCAGGCTTTGGTGATCGTCGTAAAGCTATCTTGCAAGACATCGCTGTCTTAACGGGTGCTACTGTTATTTCTGAAGAGGTTGGCCTATCGCTAGAAGGTGTGACTGAAGAACATCTAGGCACGGCTAAACGCATTGAAATCGGCAAAGAAAACACAATCATTATTGATGGTGCCGGCGATAAAGAAAAAATCAAAGGCCGTATTGGTCAAATCAAAACGCAAATTGAAGTAACAACTTCTGATTACGATAGAGAGAAGTTGCAAGAACGTCTAGCAAAACTTTCTGGCGGTGTTGCAGTTATTAAAGTTGGTGCGGCTACAGAAGTTGAAATGAAAGAGAAAAAAGATCGCGTTGACGATGCACTTCATGCAACGCGTGCAGCTGTTGAAGAAGGTGTTGTCCCGGGTGGTGGTGTTGCACTTGTACGTACCATCTCATTTCTTGACTCACTAACAGGTGACAACGAAGATCAAAACGTCGGTATCACAATTACTAAGCGCGCACTTGAAGCTCCGCTAAGACAAATTGTTGCTAACGGTGGTGGTGAAGCTTCTGTTGTTCTAAACGAAGTCAAGCAAGGTAAGGGTAACTTTGGTTACAACGCCGGTACTGAAGAGTTTGGTGACATGCTTAAGATGGGCATCTTGGATCCAACAAAAGTAACGCGTGTAGCCCTTCAACACGCAGCAAGCATTTCAGGTTTGATGATTACAACTGAAGCTATGGTTACTGATATACCACAAGCTGCATCTCCAATGCCTGATATGGGCGGCATGGGCGGCGGTATGCCAGGCATGATGTAAATTAACTTCGTCTTTTTCTTTTATTACTGTGTTAAATTTTATAAATATTTAGTCATTTAGAATTACTAAACTTCTTCACATTTATAAAATCCGCCTTGTAAAAAAGTAAAATACTCGTTAATTAGTTATTAAAAAAAAGCCCCATTTTTTGGGGCTTTTTTTGGTATTATGTTTGCCAAATATTACCTTTCACTATAATGTCTTACAATGTCTAATTACGACGCCTCATCCATTGAAGTCCTAACCGGGCTAGAGCCAGTTCACAAGCGCCCGGGAATGTACACAGAAACCGAACGCCCCAACCATCTTGCTCAAGAAGTCATTGATAATAGTGTTGACGAAGCAGTTGCGGGACACGCAACGCAAATCAATGTCATCCTCTTTACAGATGGATCTGTCTCTGTAGAAGACAACGGTAGAGGCATGCCGACAGACATCCATCCAAAAGAAGGTGTGCCGGGTGTTGAAGTCATCCTGACCAAATTACACGCTGGCGGTAAGTTTTCAAATGACTCTTATCAATTTTCAGGCGGTCTGCACGGGGTCGGTGTTTCAGTAGTTAACGCCCTCTCAAAATTGCTTGAAATCTGGATTAAAAGAGATGGAAAGCAATATTACATGGCTTTTAGTTCTGGCAAAAAAACCTCTGACTTAGAAGAAATTGGCACTGTTGGTAAGCGCAACACAGGCACTACAGTTAAATTCAAACCCGATCCTGAATTTTTTGATACAGTTAAATTTTCAGCAAGTCTGTTACGTCACAATCTTCGCTCAAAGGCAATCCTCTGTCCTGGGCTAGAAGTTAACTTTGAAAACCAAATTGATGAAACCACAGATAAATGGATTTATGAAGATGGCCTAAAGGATTATCTTAAGATCTCGCTAGATGGACTCGACTGCCTGCCATCCGATCCTTTTGTTGTTTCTTTTGAGTCAACACAGGAGCAAATGCATTGCTCATTAACATGGACAGAAAACACCAGTAATACGATTGCCGAAAGTTATGTTAACCTCATCCCAACTATTGGAGGTGGTACACACGTTAACGGTCTTCGCTCTGGCCTTACTGAGGCACTGAAAGAATTTTGTGAATTCAGAAATTTGACACCAAAAAATGTCAAATTAACGCCGGACGATGTTTGGCAAAAAATAGCCTACGTGCTATCAATTAAAATCCTAGATCCTCAGTTCACCGGTCAAACCAAGGAGAGACTCTCATCAAGAGAGTGTGCCGCCTTTGTCTCAGGAATTGCTAAGGACGCTTTTAGTCTCTGGCTTAACCAACATACTAATATTGCTGAAAAAATCGCAGAATTGGCAATTTTGAATGCACAAGCAAGACTCAAGAGTGGCAAAAAAGTGATTCGTAAAAAAATTGTCAGTGGCCCTGCCCTGCCTGGCAAACTTTCAGATTGCACCAGCAGTGACTTAAATCAAACAGAGGTTTTTCTAGTTGAGGGTGATTCTGCTGGCGGCTCCGCCAAACAAGCTAGAGATAAAGAATACCAGGCAATTTTGCCACTTCGAGGAAAGATTCTAAACACATGGGAAGTGGACTCCACGGAGGTACTCGCCTCAAATGAGATTCATGACATTAGTGTTGCCATTGGGCTTGAGCCGGATTCTGTTGATTTATCAGGCTTGCGTTATGGAAAAATCTGTATTCTTGCTGATGCTGACTCTGACGGTGCTCACATTGCCACTTTAATTTGCGCCTTATTTGTCAAGCACTTTCCAAAATTAGTCCGTGAAGGCCACGTGTATGTCGCCATGCCTCCACTGTATCGCATTGATGCCGGCAAGCAAGTTTTTTATGCATTGGATGACAACGAAAAAGATGCAATAAGCGCTAAAATTGAAAAAGAAAATAAACGAGTGAAAATCCAAATACAACGCTTCAAGGGTTTAGGCGAAATGAACCCTAAGCAACTTAGAGAAACAACCATGCAGCCTGATACTCGGCGACTTATTCAGTTAACGCTTGATAATCCACTGCAAGTGTTTCAAACTATGGACATGCTTTTATCTAAAAAGCGCGCATCGGATAGAAAAGCTTGGTTGGAAACAAAAGGTGATTTAGCCAATGTCTAAGGCGGTTATTCTGCTTTCAGGTGGACTCGACTCGACAACGGTATTATCAATAGCTAAGTCAAAAGGCTTTGAGTGTTATGCGCTGAGCTTTGATTATGGCCAAAAACAACTCTCTGAACTCATTTCAGCCAAAATAATTGCCGAAAATTTTGGTGTGACTGAGCATCGTATTATGAGAGTTTGTCTCGATGATATTGGTGGCTCTGCGCTTACCGACCCCACTCTCGAAGTACCGAAATTTAACCAGAACAACGAAATACCGATTACTTACGTTCCTGCAAGAAACACCATCTTTTTGTCATTCGCACTTGCTTGGGCAGAGGTGCTTGACGCTCAATCTATTTTTATTGGTGTCAATGCACTGGATTATTCTGGCTACCCAGACTGTAGACCTGAATATATTAAGGCCTATGAAACTATGGCCAATTTGGCCACTAAACAATCAGTTGAAGGTAAAAAAATCCAAATTCACACGCCACTGATCAACCTCACTAAAGCCGAAATTATTAAGCAGGGTCTAACTCTAGGTGTTGACTACTCAATAACCACCACCTGTTATCAAGCCAATGATAGAGGTGAGGCTTGTGGCATATGTGATGCCTGTGTTTTACGCCGCCAAGGCTTTGAAAAAGCTGGTGTAAGCGACCCTACTCACTATCAATAAAATAATTAAAATTAACCTTGCAAAAGGCTAATTTGGCGATAAAATAGTGACCTTTAAAACTAATTAAGGAATATAGTCAAAATGAGTATTGAAGAAAGAGTACGTAAAGTTGTCTGCGAGCAACTAGATGTTAGTGGTGATATTGACGATAACGCTTCTTTTATTGACGATTTAGGTGCTGACTCTCTAGACACTGTTGAACTAGTCATGTCTCTTGAAGAAGAGTTTGACTGTGAAATTCCTGATGAAGAGGCAGAAAATATTACAACAGTCCAACAAGCAATTGACTACGTTAAAGCAAATACGTAATAACGACTAATAAATCCTGAAAGGCGCTTTTTTAAATAAATTAAGCGCCTTTTTTTTAGCAAAAAAAAACCAGTAAAGTATCATTATGAGCAAAAGAAGAGTTGTTGTTACTGGCCTCGGTATAGTTAGCCCTGTCGGAAATTCTGTTAAACAATCTTGGGATAATATTCTCAATGGAGTTTCTGGCATCAACCCCTTAACAAACTTAGATACCGAGGGCCAATCAGTGACTTTTGGTGGCTCGGTTAAAGACTTTGATATTTGTGATTACATCAGTCCTAAAGATGCAAAAAAAATGGATATTTTTATTCATTACGGCATGGCAGCTGGCATTCAAGCAATTGAAGACAGTGGTATTGAAGTCACTGAAGAAAATGCTGAACGTATTGGTGTTGCTATTGGTGCTGGTATTGGTGGCCTACATACAATTGAGAAAACATCTAATCTATTTAGAGATAAGGGTGCTAAACGCATTTCACCTTTCTTTGTCCCCTCTTCTATCATTAACATGGTTTCTGGCAACCTATCAATCAAGTACGGCCTTAAAGGACCTAACTTTGCCATTGTTACTGCTTGCACAACAGGAACGCATAACATTGGCGATGCTTCAAGATTGATTGAATACGGTGACGCAGATATGATGGTTGCTGGTGGCACTGAAATGTCTACCACGAATTGTGGGTTGGGTGGCTTTGCTGCTGCAAGAGCCCTCTCAACGCGTAATGACGACCCAACAACAGCCTCTCGACCATGGGATGTTGATCGCGATGGTTTTGTTTTGGGAGATGGCGCCGGTGTTATGGTTTTAGAAGAGTACGAGCATGCGAAAAAACGTGGTGCTAAGATTTACGCAGAAGTCACTGGCTACGGTATGAGTGGTGATGCTTATCATATGACACTACCTTCTAAAGGCGGGGAAGGTGCTGCAAGGTGTATGACCAATGCACTGAAAAATGCTTCTATTAACGCAGACCAAGTCAACTACATCAATGCCCACGGAACTTCTACCCCTGCAGGTGATATTGCTGAAACAGATGCTACAAAGCTGGCCCTCGGGGAGCACGCTTACAAAATTGTCATGAGCTCTACAAAGTCAATGACAGGTCATCTATTGGGTGCAGCTGGGGGAATTGAAGCCGTTTTCACGGCACTGGCAATAAAAGACCAAGTGGCCCCACCAACGATTAATATCTTTAATCAGGACCCAGAATGTGATTTGGACTATGCTGCAAATGAGGCAAGAGAAATGTCTATCAACCATGCTATTTCAAATTCATTTGGATTTGGCGGAACAAATGGTTCAATCGTATTATCTAAAATAGACTAGCCAGCCTACTCCTCAAGTGTTAGTGTGGATGTCTCAATGACATCAGCACCCGCAATAAGTTCTTCGACGAAATTATAGATTCGAATAGCGCCGTTTTGAATACTGTAGAGCGCCTCTTTTTTGTGGATGTTAATTTGCCAACTTTCGTCGTTTGACTCAAACTTGACAGCACCACCAATGAGAGCCAACGCAACAATCACACCCAGCAAAAATTTAATCACTTTAAAACGTGCCTTTTTCTATCATCTATTTCGTATTTTACCCGCTGTTTTCTGCGACTATACAGATATTCCTGAAGCCTTCAATAGACCTTCAAGTTGCGGCTTTTCACCTCTAAATTTTTGATATTGCTGCATAAAATCAAGACTACCACCAACCTCAAGAATACACTCCCTAAATTGCTTAGATGCCTCAGAGCCAATACCGCCATTTTTCTGAACAAACTCATAGGCGTCCGCTGCAAGAACTTCGGCCCATTTGTAGCTAAAATAACCTGCTGCGTACCCACCAGCAAAAATGTGAGAAAAGGCGTTGAGAAATCGATTTTCGTCAATAATTGGCATCAACGATGTCCTTTCTCTAACCTTTGCCAATACAATGTTGGTGTCATCATTCGACATGTGAGTGTGAATATCCCAAAGAGAAAATTCACATTGGCGCAACATCTGTAAGCCCGACTGGAAATTCTTTGAAGTCACTATTTTTTGATACAAATTTTCAGGCAAGGTTTCACCTGTTTGCCAGTGCGCTGAAATATTCTCAATCACGCTTTTTTCATAACAATAGAACTCCATGTATTGGCTTGGCAATTCAACACCATCCCAGGGAACGCCACTAATGCCAGCAGCACTAGGATAAGGAACCTTGGTCAATACATGATGCAGCGCATGGCCAAACTCATGAAACAAGGTGACAATTTCATCAAATTCAAACAACGCCGGCTTGTCGTTTGTTGGGCCGTTCAAATTGCAAACAACAAAAGCAACTGGTAGGTTGTCCTGATACAGGCCTTGATAGTCAGACATCCAAGCACCGCCCCGTTTATTTTCTCTTGCGTAAGAATCTAAATAGATTCGCCCAATCGGCCCGTTGTCATCCGCAAGTTCAAGCACTTTAACATCATCGTGATAAGTCGATTCTGACAATTGTGTAACGCAAATACCATACAGTTTTTCAATGGTTGAAAACAGGCCCTTTAAAACACTTGCCTCGGGAAAATACGGTGTTAGATCAGAGCGCTTATAGCCAAACTTTTGCTGCTTAAGTTTTTCTGAATAATGCATTAAATCCCAAGGCAACAATTCGCGTCCTGCAAACGATTTAAGCTCTTCCAGTTCACTCATTGCTTGCGCCTTTGAACGAACAACAAGCTCGTCTAAAAAACCAATAACCTCCTCTGCTGAGCCAACCATTTTTGATTCAATTGAGAGTTCAGAGTAATTCTCAAACCCTAGTAATTGTGCAAGCTCACCTCGAAGTCTCAAGATATCATCCATCACCTGTTGGTTGTCGTACGCTTTCGAGGTGCAACCTACATTGGACGCTCGGGAAACATAGGCCCGATAAACCTCTTCTCTAAGAGAGGTGCTGTTCGCATAAGTCATAACGTCCATATACACAGGTATTTGCAGACTTAAACAGTAACCATCCTCAGTTCTTACTTTGGCCAATTCAGTTTCAGAATAACCATCGAGCTCTTCAATTGTTACTGTCTTTTTCCATTCGTTGGTTGACTGCAGTACGTTTTTTGAGAATTGGTTACTAAGTAAACTCAACTCTTCTTGTATTGCCTTAAAACGATCTGAAGCCGCCCCCTCTAAACCAACACCAGAAAGCTCAAAGCCTTGAATGGACTCTTTAACGATATGCGATTGTTGCGTATTCAAAGCGGAATTTTGCAGCCGTTGAAAAGCATGGTAAAGTGCCTTATTGGCGCCCAGCTCACTGTAATACCTAGAGATTAAAGGCAGTGTTTTTTCATATTTAGTGTTGAATTCTTCACTAAATACAACAGCGTTCAAGTGAGAATTGACGCTCATTTTTTGACCCAGCTCATGCTCGATTTGATCGAGTGGCTCAACCACGCTTGACCAATCGCTGCCTGCGCTTGCAATATTGGCTTGGGTTAAGCCTCTATCAGTGAGTTCGGCAATGGTTTTCTCAATATCACCAACATTGAATTCAGGGGTTTGGTTGCTGTTCATCTGCTAAGACTTAAATGAATGAAAGCTGGTTATTTTGCCACAATAACGACCGGCTGTTTCTCTTAGAACGCGTGATAGAAAAATACTTAATCCAGCAACCGATCGCTCCTTAACCTATCATCCACCCTCTCTTTATGAGCCAAGGTGGTTTTTCCATATAAGTCTTTAACTCGAGACGGATTACCAATAACACCCGACATCTCGGTAAAGGACTGAATCAATAAAAGACGATCTGTACTGCCCGTATTGTGCGTCACTTGATGCAGTGAATAACGACCCAAGAAAAACTGCAAGTCACCCTCTTGCAAATCTAGGCGCTTTACTCTCGAACGATCCCCATTCAAGACCTTTTTAACTTCATCAAAGCACTCGTCATTTCTAGTTCTTAAGTCAGGAATATATTCAAAATGGCCGCCCGATTCAGCACCTTGCAACAAAAAAGTAATGGTAAATTCGTTTGTGTCAAAATGCCAATTGAAAGTTTGCTGAGCTTTGCACAGATTAACAATCATATTCGAGATAGGGTCTGCATAAATATGCAATTCTTTTTTGCTTAAACAATCGGCAAGAAAATCTCTTAATGGCTTCCAATAGTATAAAGCATGGGCATAAGTCCCCTCACCCAGAAGATCGGCCGTAATAAAGCCGTTTGAACGCTCCATAAAAATATTTTGTGGATGGTTGTTAGCAACATTGGGGTTGCCATTCCCTAGGTAAATATTGCATTGTTTTGATTCTGAATAATAGGCTTGTGACTTTCGTGCTTCAGACTCCTCCACCAAGGCGCTCAAACCGACATCACTTAAAAAATTAGGCAAAACCACACAACCATCCTCATCGAGACCCTCTTTTACAACCTCAACAATTGAGCGATATTCGACACTCTCAGGCCGATCAATTGGATAGGTTTTTAGATCAATAATTGTTTCAGCTTGAATACTCATCCTAATCTCTCTAAATATCTTGCCTGTTGTTAATAACCACTTCGTAGCCCGACTCCTCTGGTTCGTCATCAATCATCTCTGGCGGGAAACCGCGACCCAACACCTCAACACTCGCAGCCTCCTCCAATCTTTTAATAATATTAGGGGAGAGCTCGCGCGAACCATAACGCTTTTCACCGTCTTTGAAAATATCAACAATAAGAGGGGCAATTTCTAAGTTCAACCCTTTTCGTTGTGCAAGTTCGTTAAATATACCCACATCCTTGGACACGAGGTCCATGGTAAAGCTAATATCCCGAGAACCATTGAGTATTACTTGAGACTCCGTTTCATGCACAAAAGAGTTACCAGAAGAAGCTTTGATTGCCTCATAAGTTACGTTCATATCCATGCCGATTAATTTCATCGTTGTCAGTGCCTCAGCAATTGACGCCAAGTTCACTGTGGCCAGATAATTTGTCATTACCTTAAGGGTGGAGGCAGAGCCGAGCCCACCGGTATGGAGGATACGACGACCCATTGTCGTTAGTATTGGCAATACAATCTCGAAGGTTTCACGCGTACAGCCTGCGAAAATAGAGATGTTTCCTGTGTCGGCTCTATGGCAGCCACCAGAAACAGGGCAATCAACCGGCATCGCACCTTTTTCCTTGACTAAAGCGCCAATACGTCGGATTTCAGCCTCGTCAGTGGTGCTCATTTCCAGCCAAATTTTGCCCTTGCTAATGCCGGCCAAAACAC
>CAJXHL010000025.1 GCA_913054335.1 uncultured Gammaproteobacteria bacterium
GTTACCATTGATATCAATTCTCTAAATTTCAGCGGATATTGCGCAAAGTTAATTCGTTTATGGGTGCTTATTCCATTACCATTAGATCTGGGTTTTCTTCCATTAACAATAAGAAATCATCCAAATCCATCATCAGTGAGGCAGGGTCTTGCATCTGCTCTCCAATTAACATCAAGGACAGTTCTGGTACGAATGAGATAATTATCAGCACCACCAACATCATGCCGACAAAAGGCACAACCGATCGAGCAACATCTGAGAACTTCTCCCTGAGGGCTGTCATTGCGACAACGAGATTAAATCCTACCGGTGGCGTTAGCAAGCCAATCTCAAGGTTAATCACCATAATAATACCTAGGTGTATAGGATCAATGCCGTAAATTCGAGCAAGTGGTAGGATAATCGGCGCCATAATTAAAATAGCGGCATTAATTTCCATTAAAGTGCCCACTAGTAGCAATATTACATTTAATCCTAATAGAAAATACACCTTAGAGTCAATATTTGCCTTCATCCAATCGCTTAATAATTGTGGTGCTTGCTCAAGGACTAGTAAATCATTCAAGCACATTGCAATAGCAATAATTGGCGCCAGGGTTCCTACCAACTGACTGGTGTCGATCGCCATTTTTTTCAACTGCGGCATCTTAATCTCTCTATAGATTAACAGCTCAATAACTACGGCATAACTTAGAGCAACAGCCGCCGACTCGGTTGCGGTAAAGTGCCCTGAATAAATACCTCCCAGCAGAATAACAGGCATTAATAAAGACCAAATACCAACCTTTACTGCAGTGAAAAATTCTCTAGGGTTAAAGGGGTGTCTAGGCAGTTTTCTATTCTTAACCAGCGAGTAACCTAGCAATGCTGCTGTTAGTAGCAGTCCTGGAATAAGGCCGGCTAAAAATAAATCTGTGATCGATGTTTGGGTGCTAATACCGTAAATAATCAACGGAATCGATGGTGGAATAATAACGCCCAAAGTGCCGGCACTGGTAATGGCACCAAGTGAGTATTGTTGAGAGTAGCCTTCTTTTCTAAGTGCTGGATAGAGGATGGTTCCAACCGCCAATAGAGTAACCATCGATGAGCCGGAGATTGCGGCAAAAAAGGCACAGGATAAAATACATGCAGCGCCAAGGCCGCCTGGCCAAGCACAAGTTGCTGTGCGCATAATATTGATGAGGCGAACAGAGATGGCACCATGTGTCATGATTGCACCACAGAGGATAAACAGTGGTATTGAGAGTAGCACTTCATGGTTGAGTGCTCGCCACATGTGTTCGACCATGAAGTACAGTCGTTCTTCGCTGTACAGTAGGATGATCGATGAAACAAGGACAACAAGAATGGTAATAATATTTTGTCGTAGCACCAATAATAGCAACACCAAGCCTAACAGATATATAGAGGTCATGCGTCGCCTCCAGCTTCAGCGGGCTTTAAATCGGGTCGGATAAAAAATACGGCGTAGCGAAATGCGGTAGAGAAAAAGCCGTAGGCCATTACCCAGCGAACCATCCACTCTGAGACGCCGATGGTGGCTATCTTCCAGCCAGATTCACTTGACCATACTGGCCCTCTAATATGCATGGCGTACCATTCCGGATGGTTAAAATTATTTTGTAACATTTGAAAGGCCACACCGGCCATAAATAAAAATAAAATGGCGGCCAATAAATCGCCAAAACGCTCAATAAAAAGGCGCCATGAAGCAGGCGCCCAGTTATCGGCAAATCTCGGTCGCAAGTGTTTGTTTTGCCCAGCTGCCATTGCCATACCAACATAGGCGACAGTAATAACCAAATACACTGCTATTTTTTGAATGCCGAAAATAGATTCGTTAAAAAACTCTCTGGCTGCCACATCGACAATAATCGCTAGAGCAACAAGAATGTAGCATACTGAAGCGACAAAAGCCTCAATATTAAACAAACGTTGCATGAAAACAGCCATAAGAGTTTCTTATTTAGTGTTTATTGAGGCGTTAATGAAGCACGACATAGATCACGTGCTGCAAGAACTTCTGGCCATAGAGCTGCTGCATCGCCACCCATGTCTTCAACCATAGGGCCATACATGTCTTGTACCGCAGTTCTAAACGCACCGTGCTGCTCATCCGTTAACTCATACACTTGGATGCCTGCTGCTTTAGCCTGGCCTAGCAAGTAAGCCGACATGCCGCGAACACCAGCACGTAAATTTTGCTGTGGCTGCAATGAGTTCGTAATTGCCGCTTGGTGGTCTGCACTTAAGCTATTCCACAAGTCAAGATTCATTAGAATCGCACCAGCGTCGTGTGAATCACGAGTTAGAGTGAAATGCGGAGCAAGTCTCATAAAGCCCATAGCTACGTAAGGAATGGTTTGCATAGAAGCACCTTGAATCAAACCTGTTTGTAGTGCTGACGCCATTTCCATAAATGGAACATAAATACCATCATTACCTAAAGCCGCCCAGTAGCTTCGCCCAGCTGGCGAGGCTGAAACACGCATCTTAAGCGCGTTTGCATCTTCTGGAGTCAGTACTTTTGATTGAGTCATCATATGTGTATAACCAATCTCATTCCATTGAATTAACTTAAGATTTGCTTTTTCTACCAAAGGTGAGAAAACATCAATCAAGTAATTATCGTAAGTACAGTCGACTTCCGCATAAGAATCGAATAGATATGGTGCAGTTGCCAAAGCCATTTCCGGCACAAGTGAGGAAATGCCGGCCATTGAGAATCCACCAATATCAATCGTGCCTTCTGACAGCTCTCTTAGAGTAGCCTCTTCATTTCCTAATTGACCACCGTTGTACATAGTGATGTCAATAGCGCCATCAGTATTTTCAAACAAGGCATCACGAAATGCCTGACCGTGGCTCACCCAAGGTGTTCCCAGTGGGGCGATGGACACATAGCGCCATTGATGTTTCATACCATCATCTGCTTGTACAGTGCTTGCAACCATTAGGCCTGTACTGATTATAGCAGTGAAAAAAATCGTAGTAATTTTGTTCATTTTTAACTCTCCTTAGTTGTTGTTGTTGTTTTTCTTTATTTCTTACTTCTTTATTTCTTTCTCATTATATTCCGTTTTAAAAAACAATATAACTAGATATATAATAGTTTATTGTGCTATAGAAGCCCTTCAGATTTCATCTGAACAAGTTCTACTGAACGATTATAGGTTGTCCATTTTTAACTGTAATTAACATATTATTGTAAAAAATTAATACTTTATCATATGCCCATTTGCATAGCGAATACATCACTTAGCCTCAAGACGAGCTCACATTTTTGCTTAAAGCAGGCGCACAACCTTCAAAAAAAAAGGCACCACTTTAAGCCTAGAAATCCGACCTTCGGGCCCTAGAAATGGCGTGATTGGTCAGCTTGTGCTTAACCATCTTAAGCATGGCTGTGCGAGGTAGCTGGCGAATAAATTCAAGGTAGTGTAGATTCTTAAAAGCTGCCAATTTTTCATGATAATCGCTCCTGTCGTGCCCTGTGCTTCTTGCTGCTTGTTGTTTAAAATAACAAAAACGCTTACCTCTGATAGACAGGATAACTGAGGCGCTTTAATGTGAGTAGAGGCAATATTGGTTAATTAAGGACATTAATAATTAACCCATTTTGGGTAATAAATGCAGAAAAATAAGCAGTGTTACAGCTAACCTCCTAGGAAAAGCCTACCTACCTCTGGGTTGTCTAGTAACTTATTGCCATAGTCTGCAAGAACCAATTCGCCCGAGACTATAACATAGCCTATATCGGAAAATTCTAAGCCTTTTTTGGCATTTTGCTCAACCATGATAATGGTTTTTCCTTGGTTATCTCGCAAATCCCCTAGAATTTCAAACACCATGTTAATAAATCTAGGCTCCAAGCCAATCGAAGGCTCATCAACTAAAAGCACATTAGGGTTCATTATTAATGCTCTGGCTATTTCCAACAAACGTCTTTCACCACCAGAAAGAGAGCTTGCTTTGTTATTTCTGCGATTCTTAAGGCGATTGTATTCAGATAGCACTTCATCCACTGCTTTTTTAGCATCAATCGTTTTGTTGAGCAAATAACCACCCATTAACAAGTTTTCCTCAACCGTCATATCGGCAAAAACTGAGTTGTCTTGTAGGATGTATGCAATACCCGAATCTTTTAATTTTTTACTTGGCGAGAAGCTCGTTATTTCTTTGCCATCAATACTAATATTGCCACTGAATATATTTGTAAAGCCAAAAATACTATGCAAGATTGTTGATTTTCCTGCACCATTCGGGCCTATTAAGCAGAGTGACTGACCGTCTCCAATGCGCAAATCAATATCGTGGAGGATTTCCATTTCTCCATAACCTGCTCTAAGTTTATCGATAGCAAGGTGTGGTTTGTTGTCTGTTAAGGCATCCAAATCACTAATAGTAATATTTTGAGTTTTTAAAGCACCTGCTTGCCTGTCAACATCTTCAACTGAAATAACAGTTCCGACACCGCCATGCCCATAACCGTGGATTTTATTTTCCATCTCTAATTTCCTAAATATGCATCAATGACACGTTGATCATTTTGAATGTCATCTGGCTTTCCCTCTGCAAGCATTGTTCCACCCGCCACGCAGTATATGTGCTCGGCTAAGTTCATGATTACTCGCATATTGTGTTCGATCACCAGCAGCGTTATGCCCTTCTCCTCATTAACCTGCCTCAGTCGATCAATAAGTCCGTTAATTAGGGTAGGATTAACCCCTGCTGTTGGCTCATCAAGTAACAGCATCTTTGGTTTTTTCATTAAGGCCATGGCAAATTCTAAGAGTTTTTGCTGCCCAAAAGACAAATCGCCAGCCAATAAAAAACGCTTCTTATACAATCCAACAAAAGCCAATAGTTCGTCGGCCATTTCGTCAACTTCTTTGGGAAACGGACTAAAAATACTTCTCCAGTTAGCATCAATATCTGAGCTAATCTGCATATTTTTTACACAGCTCATTTTTCCGTAAATATGGGTTTGTTGAAATGTTCTAAGCATTCCCAGTCGGGCAATCTTTGGAATGGTCATTGATGATATTTCTTGACCATCAAAATGTATTTCACCAGAGTCAATCGCATGGTGGCCCACAATTGAATTGAACAATGTTGTTTTTCCAGATCCGTTCGGTCCAATAATGCCAACTATTTTTCCTTGTGGCACTGTGAGCGAAACATTGTGATTAGCAACAACACCGCCATAAGATTTAGCAACCGACTTAACTGTTAATATATTCATTGGCCATCTCCTTTTTGAGACATAGTTAGCTTATTGAATTGTTTTCTTTCCTCTACCCAGCCAAATATCCCTTTCGGGAAATATACAACAATAACTACAATCATAAGGCCAAGGGCCACCTTATCCCATCCTAACAAGTAAGTCCAAAAAACTTCTTTGGATAAATACAAAACACAAGCGCCAACCACTGGTCCCCAAAGCGTTCCTTTGCCACCAAGTATGGCCATAACAATCATCCAAACGCCAAATGTCGGGCCTGCAAAAGCAATCTCCACTGGGTCGATAAATCCAATAACATTTCCAACTCCCGCGCCAGCAATCGCTAAAAAGAAGGCAGAAATCGACCAACCCGCTACTTTGTATTGGGTTGTATGAATGCCCATTGATTCGGCTTTGTTTTCATTGTCTCTAATTGCATTTAAGGCTAAGCCAAATTGACTCTTGTATATCTTTTTAAAGACAACAAATGTGACAAGTGCAAGTAGAAAAAATACATAAAAGTAAAAAATCTCTTTTCCCAATACTACGTCTTCTGGGTAAATTGGCGTTACCATTCCGGACCCTGCGCCTATATAATCGATTCCGCTTGCTATTTCTGCAGCAGCATGACCAAGTCCTAGGGTGCAAATGGCAAAATAATGGCCGCGCATACCCAATATTCCTGAACCAAGAATCACTGCAAGCAAAACCGCCACGACTCCGCCAGCAAGGGCACCTGTTCCGAGACTTATAAAGTACTCACTCGCACTCAAACTCACCACGATTTCAGAGACGCGTTCAAATCGATCTATACCTGATGTGAACATATCACGTTGTATAACAGCGGACACATACATACCCACACCAAAAAATGTAATGTTGCCGAAAGAGGTATAGCCTGTTTGCCCGCCCAGCATGTCCCATGTGAGCGCCAAGACAATCATTACCCAAATATAAGTCATGAGAGTTGTATAACCTGGAAGAAGGAGTGGTGCAACCACAATGATTGGTAATCCCAGCCAGATAAGATTATTAAGTTTTATTTTTGTTGTCATAATAAATTCTCAATTACGCTATGTATTCTCGTTTTTTTCGTGCTCTGGCACTTCTCACTATAAGAATGATGACAAGCAAGCAAAAGATAAAGGCAGCCTGAAATTCAGCGCCGATGATAAAGCCGACGACATTTTCAAGGGCACTTACACCCATACCGGCAAAAATTATCCCGGCGAAATTACCTAGACCCGCCAATATGACAATCATGAACGAGCGAAATGTGTATACCAAGCCTATAAATGGATGTATCGTCCAAATCATTACCACTAAAGATCCGCCGATTCCACAAAGTGCAGCGTTTATTGCAAATGTGTTGGCGTAAACTTTGTCAATGTCAATTCCCAATATTCTTGCAGCGCGAGAATTTTGAGACGTGGCACGGATAGCCTGTCCAAAGCGTGAATATCGCATAACAATGAACAGTATAGTGCCCACACAAAGAGAAATGAGAAAGCTAATAATTTGAATATTCGCAATTATAATTTTGCCGTCGAATAAGACTTGCATGCCTAGCTCGGGGTTTGCAGTGACCACATCTGGGCCAAATATTGCCTGCATTAATTGTTGCATGAGGATTGCGATACCAAAAGTGGCCAAAATTGTGATGAAAATATCTTTTTGTCCTAATAATCGATAAATGATCGTTTTATATATAGCCCAGCCGTATGCATATAGAACGACAGCAACGATAGGAATCGTGAGTATAGGGTGGATGCCGAATTGATAAAATAGTGTATAAGTGATATAGCCGCCAAAGATAACCAACTCTCCTTGTGCAAAATTGATGATATCCATCACCCCCCAGATCAATGCCAAACCATAGGCTATTAGTGCAAAAATAGCACCTATCAAAAAGCCGTTAATGAGCAATTGTGCTAAGAATTCTGGGCTTTCAATTAAAATTTTTAAATAAGTAATCATTGTTGTTTTAAGGGTTGCTTAAAAAAAAGGCAGCGCAGTAAGCGCTGCCTTGTTGGTTTATTTAAATAACCTAGCAACTCGCGCCGTTAAGGGCGTGGGTAGACAAGGGCAGTATCTGCAACATTTGCAGGTGCTACCACATAGTATTTACCGTCAATTAACTGACGCAAAAGCATTGGTTTTGCAATGTTATTGCCTGCTTCTGAGAACTTAATTTGACCGTAGAAGGTTGACATATCAGTTGCAGCAAGAGCATCTCTAACCGCATCCTTATCAAGCGAACCTGCTCTCGTTAAAGCATCTGCCATAACTAAAACTGCAGCAGTTGATTCAGCCGCTTGATATGGTGGAACGTAGCCATACTCGCTTTCAAAGATGGCAGAGTAGTTGCCCGCAGTTCCAAACATAGCACCTTCACTTGTGACACTTGGTGCCCACTGTGCCGCACACAAAGTATAGTCCGCTAAGTTGCCGAATTTTTCTGTGTCATGAAGCTTTGCAGACTCACAATGCGTCAGTGCCAGCATTTTCACATAAACACCAAGGTCGTTCATTTGTCTTACGACCAATGCTGCGCCCTTAGAGTGACCGGACACTACAAGTAAGTCTGGTTTAAGTGCTTTCACTTTGACCAAGGTAGATGTCATGTCGCTTAGATCTCTAGGCAGCTTGTCATCAATCACTATTTTCATGCCGTGACGCTTAACGTCATCCATAACGCCCGCTCTAATGTCTTGTGAGAATGGATCATTTTCCATTGCAAGAGCCACTGTTATCTCTGACGCTGGTTTGCCAGCGTGTTCTGCTATCTGATTCACTGCTTCTTGTAGGTATTGCTCTGAGGTTGACAGCACGGCAAACATGTATCTGTAGCCCTGATTGAACAATGAGCGAGAAGCGCCATTTGCTTCAACCATCGGTACGCCGTGTTTTTCTGTCACCGGAGCAATGGCTTTAGTTAGGCCAGAACTATATGGTCCCAACATAAAACTCACACCGTCTCTTAGAATCAATCTTTCAGCAAGTGACGCACCGCGAGCAGGTGTAGACTCATCGTCATAGTAGATAATTTCAATATCGTACATTTTGCCACCGACACTAACACCGCCCATGGAATTGACATATTTGACACCCAAGTCGTAACCATTTTTGGTGTGGTTGCCCGCTGTTGAGTATTTGCCTGACAAAGAGACCGCCGCACCAAGCGGGATGGTATGGGTATCCGCCATAGCGACAGGGCTAATCATTAGTCCAGAAAGCACAAGAGCTTTAACCGCTGTGCCTAGTATTTTGTTAATCATTTTATTCTCCTATTAGTTTAGATGTAAACCGAAGCTTTAGATGTGAAACAATAAAGAAAAAGCTAAGGCCCAAGGTAGTCTAGCGATTGATAGAGGGATGTGTTAGGCGGATTGTTGCCATACAATAAGCGGAAATCCGCCGATTACAATTTGAATTGAACAGTCTGAATAGCAAATTTTACAAAAACTTTGTACGAGTTAAATTGTGCTTCAATAGCTTTTCATTTAGTGTTCTTCTGGGTATTTTTAAAAGACTGCATACTTGTGTAATATTGCCCGAACATTCAATCATGGCTTGTGTAATTAGTTGTTTTTCAAAGTCTTGAGTCAAAGTTCGCAGGGTTTTGTTAGAACTGTTGGTCATGTCAATCATGTCTTCGGGGGACACGTCCAGTAAGTGATTTATAGTGACATGCTTCGTGCGATTTAATAGAACAAAACGCTCTGCAATTTGCTTCAATTGCTTTTGGTTTTTTGGCCAATGGTAAGATGACACGGTTACTACATCTTCAGCGGACAGTGGTGGTATCGAGATTTGATATTCGTTTGCAGCTTGAGTAATGTTCTTATTAAACAATTCAATAATGTCATCAGGGCGTTCTCTCAATGAGGGTACTTTCAGGTGAATCTTCCCGACCCTGTGGCAGATTTTACCAATAATAGTATTTGTCTTATTCTCTTGGGGTGTCATACTAACCGAGCAAATGATTTTTGGTGTCTTAACGTTTATTTTTGGTCTATAGGCGTATTGAAAAACATTTTTTTCCAACAAGGAAAGTAGTTGGATGCGACATTCGAAAGGCATACTATCTAACTTGTCCAAAAAGATAACACCATCACCCGCCTTTTCAAACGCTCCTTCAGGTCCTAAAAGTGTTTTACTAAACAACGACTCTGAAACTGAATTACAATTGACATGAATAAAGGGTAACTTACGAAGAGAGCTATGTTGATGGATAGCCCTTGCCACCAGTGCTTTTTCAACTCCTTCCTCACCAATTAGGAGTAGGTTGTGCAAAGCGCTTGCACAGTTAATTACTTCTTGGCGAAATTTTGTCATAACAGTGCTTTGCCCAATAAGAAGTTGATTTAGCGGGACAGGAGTATTCGAGTGGTTCTTTTTATTAAAATCGTCAGCCTTAAACTGGTGATGCTCTAATGCTAAATCAATTGTCTCTCTCAATACTTTCGGAACAAACGGCTTTTCAATAAAGTCAAAGGCACCCATATGTATTACCTTTACAGCGGTTGGAATGTCACCATAAGCAGTAATCAAAATGAACGGAGAAGTGTTATCTTGAGACTTAAGTGCCTTTAAAATTTCCATGCCATTCATTCCCGGCATCTTCAAGTCACAAACGATAGCGCCAATATTCAAATTATCAACCTCAGAAAGCATTTCGCTACCACTCTGATAGCACCTTACATGATATCCAGCCCTATTCAGATAATCAGATATCGAATCTCGCATGGCCTGGTCATCATCAACAATAACAACAAATTGTTTAGGTGCGTGCTTCATTATGCCATGGGGAGTGTGATTATGAAGCAAGCGCCTTTACCAGTATTGTTCATTGCAGTTAGAGACCCATGAAACTCATGAATAATATTAGTGGAGATAGTTAGGCCAAGTCCTAGGCTGACGCCAGACGGCTTGGTTGTATAGAAGGGATCAAATAAGGCGTGCAGTGTGTCCTTTGACATTCCTTCACCAATATCTTTCACTTTAACAATAATCTGACCTTCTTCCTCTTTGGCATCTATACGAACAGTTATTTTTTTTGTCTTACAGTGAGTCATCGCCACTCTCGCGTTGTTAATTAGGTTGATAAATACTTGCTCCATACGTACTTGACCCGCCATGACCAGATAAGTGACATCTTCACATAAGACTTCAATTTCCACGTTTTCCTCTTCAAGGTCAGACTGTGTAATAGTTAAAGCTTGATTAAGCGCGTGGCGAATATCAATTAATGACAATTCATTTTCACCACTTCGAGTAAAGAATTTGAGCTGTTGTGAGATTTCAGCCATTCTGTCCACCAAGCCCTCCAATTTAGGTAGTATCGATTGCATATGATCAATATCAATTTGGTTTTGTTCATTAGGCAGTTGTGAACTTGCGATGTATGTCTTCATGGCAGACAAAGGTTGGCCTAGTTCATGAATGATAGATGCTGATAACTGCCCCATGGCTGCCAGTTTGCTGGTCCTTTTTATATCTTTCTGGGCGACAATAAGTTCACCCTCAATCTTTTGTCGATTTTCAATTTCTTTTTTTAGCAGAGAATTTAGTTTTTTTAGCTCAAAAAACTCTTGACGTGAAACTTGTAATTTATCATGAAATTGAGAGAGCCAGATGAGGAGAAAAATTGCAACAGCGCCAAGTATGATTGATCCAATTTTGGCCCACGTGACAACGGCTAATTGGGTCACACTTGATTCTGGAGTGAGGAAGTGCATTTTCCATTGTTCGCCAACATCAGTTACCTTTTCCAAATAGGAAATGCCATCAATCATAATTTCTGAATCGTTTGCTTGGTAAGTGTCAGTAAGTAAATTTAATCGCTCATCAGCAAATTGTCGTTGCTCGGAGATAGACGAAAGCTGTTTTGTATTTAATGGAAATAACGCGCTGTACTTCCATTTTTCCTTGCTGCTAAGGATTATTACGCCATCGCGATTGGTTACAAAGATGTTTTCACCAGCCTCTACCCACGTATTTTCAATTATACTTAGGTCTACCTTGGCCACTGTGACGGCTGTAATTTCATTACCCTCGCTAACTCCAGAAGAAATGTAGTATCCAGGTTTTTTTGATGTTGTTCCAATTCCAAAAAAATAACCTTTGCCTGCCGAAACAGCCTCTTTAAAGTAGGGGCGGAATGCAAAATTATTACCAACAAAACTTGTTGGACTTCTCCAATTGCTAGAGGCCAATGTCTTGCCAAACTTGCTCATAACGTAGATTACATCGGCACCTGAGGCATTTTTTATGCCTTCTAATGAAATGTTAGCTTGATCTGGGTTGCTAAACGCAGAATCAATCAGCTCTTGGTTGCGAGCAACAATATGAGGCAGAAATCCAAAGCGCTTTAATTCATTATTAAGCGAGCCTTGGTACAAACTAACTCTTTCACTTGCCTTAGCCTGCAAATCTTTCGTATGCGACTCAATGATGCCTTGATGTGCCCATAGTGCAGTAATTGCACTTACTATAATGAAGGCACCTACATAGCCTTTTGTTAGCTTTTCAATCATAAATGTCAATATTGGAAATTACTCTAAAGGGCGAAACATTATGGTTTTAAATCAATAAATCTTGTGCATTTGATATTCTGCTGATTGTTGCACTTCATTAATACTCTAACAGAGTAAGTTCATAAATATACCCATACTCTGTGATTACTGGGTAATTTTAATTAGCTTCTGAATCCTTTTTTGTATTCTTTTGGGGTTTGCTTGGCTTGATTGATAAACCAGCGTATAAATGCTGAGGGCTCTGTATAGCCCAGTGAATAAGCCACTCTTTTGACGGAATAATTGTGCGCTAACATTGATTTGGCTTTTTTAAGTTTGAAGTTATTGAGACTTTGACGAAAAGTTGTATGGTGTTTGTTTAGCGCTCTACGTAGAGTGTTAACACTGAGCCCTAGTAGATTGGATACCTCATTAATATTAATGTTACTGTAGTGGTTTTCATGGCTATTAAAGACATCTTCGAGCCTTTTAACAATATTACCCTCACTGGCCTGTTGGGCGATTTTTTCTTTAGCCATAATTTCGAGCAAACTCACTAGTTTTGGATTGGCCGTTGGATTTTTTTTAAGTGATACTTCATTCGAAAGTACGATTGATGTGTAATCGCTTTCAAAGGCAATAGGACAGTGAAATAACGAGCGAACAACACTAAGCGCTTGTGTTGTTTGTATTTTTGTCGTTAATCTTTTAATCGGATGGTGCATTGACTGAATAAAGGTAGCAAAGATAGACAGACAGAGGTTTTCGTATAAATTAGAATGCTCGACAAGTGCGTCCGCAACAAAGTGAATCTCCACAACGTTGGCTTTTTGAATGAGGCTGATATTGATACCGTCTAACTCAAGATTGATGTAGGACTGAACCAGCTTAAAACTCTCAATTAAATTAGGGGAATACAAAGAAATCATTCCTAAAATCTCAGAATAATTTGGCCGTATTTGAGCCATGCGAGCATAATTAATAGATACCAAGTCACTCTCAAAAACACCTTCTGCCTCAATAAAAAAGTTCAAGAACAAATCTAATGGTAATGTTAGGTTGTGATTGTCTAAAATGGTCGGGGAGATACCAATTTTGTTGCATATTTCATTCACCTCATCGGGGTAGAGGTATTGTAAGCGAGAGATTGATCGCCAAACAGCGCTATGAACATTCATGGGTCAGAGGCCACTATAAATAAAGTGTTAACTTTTAGTAATATTGTGTCAATTATATACTGACCGTAAAAAGCTATAATTTTTTACATATAAAAAATAATACTTCTTAAGTGATTACCAAGATTGATTAGGAGAAAAAATGACCTCTGCAGGTGATATGTTGTACCCACATTTACTCAAACCTCTTAAAGTGGGGAATATTACTTTAAAAAACCGTGTACTAATGGGCTCCATGCATACTGGTATGGAGGACGAGTCCGATGGTTTCGAGAATATGGCTGCTTATTTTGCAGCGAGGGCACGTGGTGGCGTTGGGCTTATTGTGACTGGTGGCTTTTCGCCTAACAGGGCGGGCTGGGCGATGCTATTTTCAGAAAAATTATCCAACAAAAAAGAGGCAAAAAAACACCGCGTTATTACCGATGCAGTTCACGCTGCAGGTGGGCTGATTTGTATGCAAATTTTGCATACTGGGCGTTACGGCTACCATCCATTTGTCGTTTCTTCCTCAGCCATTAAGTCGCCAATTACACCGTTTAAACCACGAGCGTTATCGAGTAGAGGTGTAATAAGCTCTATTAAAGATTTTGTAAATTGTGCAAGTATGGCGCAAAAGGCGGGTTACGATGGCGTTGAAATCATGGGCTCGGAGGGGTATTTCATCCATCAGTTCATCGCACAACATACCAACAAGCGCACCGACGAATGGGGAGGCTCGTTTGAGAATCGCATTCGTATGGCACTGGAAATTGTTAGGCAGACTCGTGCAGCTGTTGGGTCAAATTTCATTCTTATTTTCCGACTTTCAATGCTTGATCTGCTTGAAAAAGGCAGCACTTGGGAAGAAGTGGTCATGCTAGCAAAAGCCCTTGAAGAGGTGGGCGTGAGCATTATTAATACTGGTATCGGTTGGCACGAAGCGCGCATCCCAACGATTGCAACAATGGTGCCGAGAGCGTGTTTTACCTGGGTCACTGCTAAGTTACGGGGTGCGGTTTCGGTGCCGTTAATCACTGGCAATCGCATTAATACGCCCGAGGTGGCTGAAGCAGTATTGGCACGCGGTGATGCAGATATGATATCAATGGCACGTCCTTTTTTGGCGGATCCGAATTTTGTAAAAAAAGCGATTGAAGGTCGAAGCGATGAAATCAATACGTGTATTGGTTGTAATCAAGCCTGTTTAGATAATGTCTTTAATCGTAAGCGCAGCACTTGCTTGGTTAACCCCCAAGCTTGTCATGAGCTTGATTTGGTTTATCACAAAAAATCTAAAACAAAACGTGTTGCCGTTGTGGGTGCAGGCCCAGCAGGCTTGGCTTGTGCAACGGTTGCCGCTGAATGTGGGCATCAAGTGACCTTATTTGAGGCTTCAAATGAAATAGGCGGACAATTCAACATAGCCAAACAAATTCCAGGCAAAGAAGAATTTTATGAAACTCTGCGCTACTTCTCTAAACGTTTAGAGGTGCTTAATGTTGATGTGAAGCTTGGAAAGAGAGTAGACCTAGAGACCATTAAAGCCGGTGACTTTGACGAGGTAGTAATTGCAACTGGGGTTTTACCAAGAGAGCCTGGAATTCCTGGACAAGATCATCCCAAAGTCCTTACTTATCTTGACGTCTTGCGAGACAAAAAGGAAGTAGGTGAGCGTGTTGCGGTAGTCGGTGCTGGCGGTATTGGTTTTGATGTTTGTGAATTTTTGTCTCATGAAGGTGATGAGTCAAGTGTTGATATCAATGCATTTTTGACTAAATGGGGCATAGACCCAGAAAATAAAGTGAGAGGCGGTGTTGTAGGTATTAAGCCCAACGCACCAAAATCAAAGAGAAAAATTACTTTATTGCAACGCAAAAAAACACGATTGGGTGCGGGGCTTGGTAAAACGACCGGCTGGATCCATCGCACAAGCTTAAAAACAAAAAAAATTACCATGGTACCGGGTGCTCAGTACAACAAGATTGATGATGAGGGCTTACATTATTCACTAGATGGTGTCACTCAAGTTTTACCAGTGGATACGATTGTACTTTGCACAGGGCAAGTGCCGTTGCGTGACTTACGATCTGAGCTTGAAAAAAATGGCATTACTTCGCATCTAATTGGTGGCGCTGATGTCGCTTCCGAGCTTGACGCAAAGAGGGCGATTAACCAGGGGTCGCGATTAGCGGCAGCTCTTTAACTTTAAATAAGAAGATTATTATGAAAATGAATACACTTGAAAGATGGCACCATATTCTTGAAACAGCAGATATAGAGGGCCTTGGAGACTTGCTGTCGGATGATGCTGTTTTTCATTCGCCAGTCATGCACACACCTCAAGTGGGAAGGGCGCTCGTGACTCAATATCTGGGTGCAGCCTTTCAGTTATTTAGCAAATATCCTTTTAAATACGTACGTGAAATAGTCAGTGGCAATGAAGCGGTGCTTGAATTCGAGGTCGAAATGGATGGTTTGTATGTTAATGGTATAGATATGATCACTTGGAATGAAAAGGGTGAAATTACCGACTTTAAAGTAATGTTACGCCCGCTTAAGGGTATTCATTTAATTCAAGAGAAGATGTTAGTCCAACTTAAGGCTTCGTGATTTATTAAGACCTGATCGCCTTGGTGGCAGCATCATTTTTTAAAAGAGGCGCACTAATAAAGTGTTAACTTTTTGTAATATTATGTTAATTATAGTTTGAAGACGGATGACTATAATTTTTTATTAGGGATTGTTCCATCAACTATTAAAGGCAGATTGTAATGACCGAATATTTAGATTATTTAATTCAAAACCCATCTTTAACGTTGGCTGCCGTTTTTGCGCTGACTTTATTGTTGCTGGCCAAAACGCAAACTAAGCTTGCATACCTTTGGCTCTTAAACGCAATCTTTGTTGTGCCACTTGCTTTAGAAACGGAATTGTTGAGTCTGCAAATATTGATGGGGATTGTATTGTTCCTTGGCGTCTTTATTGTTCCAGGCATTAGAAAACTGTTATTTACCAAGCCGCTGTTTGGACTGATGCGCAAAGCGCTACCACCAATTGGTGAAACAGAAAGGATAGCACTTGAGGCGGGAGACGTTTGGTGGGATGCGGAGCTTTTTCAGGGTAACCCAAACTGGCAGGAATTGACTAACCTGAAAGCAGTGGAACTTTCTGAAGAAGAGCAAAGTTTCATAGATAACGAAGTGAAAACATTGTGCTTTATGGTTAACTCCTATGAGCTCTCCACTGGGAATGACTTGCCAAAAGAGGTTTGGCAATACATTGCTGACAATGGTTTTTGGGCAATCAATATCTCTAAAAAATATGGCGGTAAAGGCTTTTCTCATTACGCCCACGCAATGATAGTCGGCCAAGTTGCTTCTGCTGCTACGGTTCTCGGGATTTCGGTAATGGTTCCAAACTCACTTGGGCCAGGCGAATTGCTACAAAATTATGGTACGGATGCACAAAAAGAGCAGTACTTGCCTCGCTTAGCAGCGGGTAAAGAGATTCCATGTTTTGCCCTGACTTCGACCGTGGCCGGTTCGGATGCTGGCTCGTTGGTTGACAACGGTGTTGTATGTTATGGCGAATTTGAGGGCAAGAAGGTCTTGGGAATGAGGCTCAATTGGGAAAAACGCTATATTACGCTTGCCCCTGTGGCAACCGTTATTGGTTTAGCGTTCAAGGCTTTTGATCCAGACAATTTATTGGCCAAAGACCACCCACTTTCTGGGCAAACAGATCTTGGTATTACTTGTGCTTTGATTCCTAGGAGTACGGAAGGTGTTAGCATTGGCACGCGACACAAACCTATTGGCGAGCCGTTTCAGAATGGCCCGATTTTTGGTAATGATGTATTCATCCCAATGGATTGGATTATCGGTGGTGATAAAATGATAGGTCACGGCTGGAGAATGTTGATGGAATGTTTAAGCGTTGGCCGTGGTATTTCTCTGCCGGTTTCCAGTGCTGCAGCAACTCAAGCAATGCTTTTAACGACCAGTGCTTATACGCAAACAAGAGAGCAATTTGGTTTACCGATTGCTAACTTAGAAGGTATACAAGAAAAACTGGCAACACTGGCAACAAATGCTTATCGAGCGACTGCTAATATCAACCTCTCCACTTGGGCGCTTGATGCGGGCTATAAACCATCGATTATTTCGGCAATTGTCAAGTATCGAAACACCGCAATGATGCAACAATCAGCCATCGATGCGATGGATGTTCATGGCGGTCGAGCGGTGATGCAAGGACCAAGAAATTATGTTGCCAGTGTTTACACCTCTGCGCCGGTTGCTATTACCGTTGAGGGTGCTAATATTCTAACCAGAAGTTTGATGGTTTTTGGACAAGGCCTTATTCGTTGTCATGCGACTATGTTTGATGAGTTAGATGCACTTTACGATAAGAGCGGTAACGGTATGGCCACTTTTGATAAGGCTTTAACCACTCACGTCGGTTACTTTTTGCATAACTTCGCTAGAGCGACTTTATTTGCGTGGACTCGTGGGCGATGTGTAAAATCGTATGGCGATTCTACTACTAAAATTTACTATAGAAACTTAGCTGTTTTATCGGCCAAGTTTGCTGCCATGAGTGATATTGCTTTATTTATTCTCACGGGCACGTTGAAACGTAAGGAAATGGTTTCAGGTAGATTTGCTGATGCAATTGCAGCAATGTACGAAATGAGCGCTTGCTTGAAACTCTATGAAGAGAAGTTTAAAAATAACGAAAAGGTGAGTAAAGTTTTGCGTTTGTCACTATTGCAGCTGGCCGCAGAGGCGGACGTTGCAATGAGAGCAAACTTAGATAATTTGCCGGTTAATTGGTTGGTAAAAAAATTCTTAGCATTATTGTTATTCCCATTTTCGAATACGGCGGCCCAAGTTGACGACAGATTGATAATTTCAACAGCAAAGTCTGTTGCGGATATTGATTGGTTAATCAGTGACTTATCGTCTTGTGTTTGCACCGACTTGAAGGACAACCCTGGACATCAATTCGAGATTCTATTGAAAGGCTATGAGGCGGCATGTTTGCTTAAACCACTTAAAAAGAAAGTGAAGCAGGCGGGCTACAAATACCAACCAAGTCAGTCATTAGAAGATTGGCTGAAAACGTTGATTGCCGACAAACTTTTAACCGTTGAAGAAAAGGATAATTGGCTTGTGTGGCACGATACTGTGCTGGAGTCTCTCAGAGTTGATGATTTTGAAATAAAAAATAATATTTAAAGATAAGGTAATTATGAAACAGTATTTTGACAAAGCTTTTAGTAAAGTAGCGATACTAGGCTCGGGCACGATGGGTGGGCAAATTGCCGCACATTTTGCCAATCTAGGCATTGAGGTAACCATGTTTGACATGTCACAGGAAGCGCTTGATGCTTCTCTTCAAACAATGAAAAAGCTCAAGCCAACACCGTTGGCAATTCCAACGATTCTTGATTCAATCAAAACAGCCACTTACGACTCGTTAGAGTTGTTGTTGGAGTGTGATTTTATTTTGGAATCAATCGTTGAAAATTTAGATATTAAAAAACAGTTATTTGCCAAGATTGCACCCTTTGTTAAGGACGATGCTATTTTGGTAACCAACACTTCTGGTCTGTCTATTAATACCATTGCAGAGCATGCACCAGAATCGTTAAGAAGTCGCATCTTTGGTGTGCACTTTTTCAATCCACCAAGATACCTACCATTGGTGGAGTTGATCAGAACAAATTACAGTGATGAAAAGTTACTGCAGAAAGCAGAAGGATTTATTACTTCTGCCCTGGGTAAAGAGGTGGTGTATGCCAATGATAATCCGGCGTTTATTGCAAATAGAATTGGTGTCTTCTCCTTCATGACAGTTCTGAAGCATGCTGAGGATTTCGGCCTATCGCCTGATACTGTTGATGCACTGACTGGTAAGAGAATCGGTCGACCAGCCAGTGCTTCATTCAGAACTTTGGATGTTGTTGGGCTTGACGTGATGAAAAATGTGGTCAAGAATATTTTTGATAATGCCAAAGACGATCCTTGGCTAGAGCTTTTTAAACTGCCTAGTTGGGTTGAGGATTTGATTGAGCAAGGTTCTTTGGGTAGTAAAACTCGCAAAGGTATTTATGAGAAGCGTGGTAAAGATATTTACGTTTTTGACACCGGTCTTAGTGACTATCGTCTTTCAGACAAAACAATCAGTCCAGTTGTTAAAAAAATCTTAAAAGAAAACGGCAGTATTGAAAAATCACTCCTAGCTTTGGCAGAAAGTGAAGATCCACAGGCGCAGTTTTTATGGTCGGTTCACAGAGATGTTTTCCACTATTCTTGTTTTCAGTTAGAGTACATTGCAGATACTGTTCGCTGTGTCGACATGGCGCTTAGATCAGGATTTGCATGGGGTAGTGGTATTTTTGAGCAGGCACAAATGGTTGGCTGGGAGGTAATTCGTGGCATGCTATTGAGCGACATTTCTCAGGGAAAAACACTTGCCAGTGCAGACTTGCCTGAGTGGGCAATGAACCGATCGGTGGTTTATAGCGATGAAGGTGCTTTTAATCCTAAGTTGGACAAATACGTTCCGAGATCAACTCACCCTGTCTATGAAAGACAACTATTTAAACCAGTGCTTGCCGGTGAAAAAGCGCATGAGCAAGATATTTTGCTTGAAAGCGAAGGCACTAAATTAATTGACCTTGGCGATGGCATTGCCAGCATTTCATTTAAAACAAAGATGAATGTGTTGAGCGCTTCAGTTATTACTGGCATTGACGGCGCACTTGATCATTTGGAAGAAAATGGCTTTCATGCGCTCATCTTTAAACAAGAGAAAGAGCATTTTTGTGCGGGCGCAAATCTCTACGAAATCGTCTCGGCGGTGAAATTAGGCTTGCTTGAAAAAGAACCAGGTTTGACGGCTAAAGCAAAGAAAAAAGCCTTTGAAGTGATGAATCCTGATTTGCCAAAATTGGGTGATCTGACTTCGGTTAAAAGTATGATTGGTGTTCTACAAAAAATGATGATGCGCCTTAAGCATGGCAAGATCCTAACTGTGGCAGCGGTCGATGGTTTGGCGCTTGGCGGTGGTTGTGAATTATTACTTCATTGCAATCGTGTTGTTTCCTCGATGAATTCATACATTGGTTTGGTTGAAGTCGGTGTGGGCGTTTTGCCTGCGGGTTGTGGCTCGAAGGAAATGGCACTCCGTGCTTTTACCAACAAAGAAGGCGATGATATCTTCCCATTACTGGCTAAATACTTTGAACAAATTGCGATGGCAAAAGTGTCAGCAAGTGCGTTGCAGGCGAAGCAAATGGATTATTTAAAGGGAGATGATATTATTATTGCTAACCCTCATGAGCTGCTCTATGTTGCAAAGCAACAAGCAATTGCAATGCTTGAGTCGGGCTTTAAAGCACCTCAAGACGCTACGTTTAAAGTTGTTGGTAGGGCAGGCTATGCCAACGCAATGGCACAGGTTGCCAACCTTTATGGTGGTGGGTTTATTTCCGAGCATGACAAGCTATGTGTTACAGAAGTGGCCAAGGTAATGACCGGCTCAGAAGTTGAAGAAAATACCATTGTTAATTCAGAAATGATGCTTGATCTTGAGAGGGGTGCTTTCTTAAAGTTATTGGGCACTGAAAAAACTCAGGATAGAATTGAGTTTATGTTGAGAAACAACAAGCCACTGCGCAATTAATTGGAGATTAGAATGACAAAAGCTTATATTATTGAGGCAAAAAGAACCCCTGTTGGCAAGGCGCGTGGCAGTTTATCCAAAACCAGAGCGGATGACTTATTGATTCATTCCATTCAAAGTGTTTTCTCAACACTGAGTAATGGCGATGAAGTTAAAAGCAATATCGATGATGTCATTGTTGGTTGTGCTATGCCTGAAGGTCCTCAAGGGCTTAATGTTGCACGTATTGCAACACTTCTTGCGGGCTTGCCAGATACGACGCCAGCTTACACGTTGAATCGCTTCTGTGCTTCTGGCCTACAAGCGGTTGCGAATGCTGCAGAGATGGTTAAATCTGGCTCAGCTGAGCTGGTTATTGCTGCCGGTGTGGAGAGCATGAGCACTGTGCCAATGATGGGCTTTAAGCCATCAGTCAACCCAAAGGTAACGACTGAAGATGAAAATATTGCAATTGCTTTCGGTATGGGCTTAACTGCTGAAAAAGTCGCTGATAAGTACAATATATCCCGAGAAGATCAAGACGCTTTTGCTCTAGAGAGTCACGAAAAAGCACTTAAGGCCAATAAAGAAGGTTTATTTGCCGATGAAATTGCGCCGATTACAACAACAGAATCTGTTTACTCATTAGAGACTAAAGAGTATAGCGTAAAGACGAATGTTGTCTCACAAGACGAGGGCCCTAGAGAGGGAAGCAATATCGAGGCACTAGGAAAACTAAGAACCGTTTTTGCACAAGAAGGTTCAGTAACTGCGGCCACAAGTTCGCAAATGTCAGACGGCGCAGCAGCGGTGTTGATTGCCAGTGAAGCTGCTGTTAAGAAATATAATTTAACGCCGAAAGCAGAGTTTGTTGCTTACGCTGTTGTTGGTGTTCCTGCTGAGATCATGGGTATTGGCCCAGTTAAAGCCATTCCTAAAGCATTAGAGAAAGCTGGATTGTCAATCGAGGATATTGGCTGGATTGAACTGAACGAGGCTTTTGCTGCTCAGGCGCTAGCTGTCATTAACGAGCTTGGTCTTGACAAGGAAAAAGTTAATCCACAGGGTGGTGCTATTGCCCTAGGTCACCCACTAGGTGCAACCGGTGCAATTAGAACAGCAACCTTGGTTTCAGCCATGCAAAGAAACGATGTGGAGTACGGCATGATTTCTATGTGCATCGGTACAGGCATGGGTGCTGCTGGTATTTTTAAGAAAGTATAAGTATTTTTATAGTTAAGATTTGGAGGAAAAAATGTTAAGTAAACCCGCTAAAAGAGATCTTAGGCATCGACGAAGACTGATTGGTAACGGCTATAAAAGAGAGGACGGTCTTTGGGATATTGAAGTGATGCTTACCGATAAAAAAACCTATTCGTTTAATAACCAAGATAGAGGTTACATTGCTGCTGGCGAAGCGCTGCACGATATGGCTATTCGACTAACAATGACAAGTAAAAACGAAATTGTTGATATAGAGGCTTCGATTAATGAGTCCCCTTATAGTATTTGCCCTGCAGCTGTTGATAATTGTCATTTACTGAAAGGTGAGTTTGTTAAACCAGGCTTTAATAAAAAAGTCCTTAAAGTATTGGGCGGTGCCAAAGGCTGTCGTCACATTTCAGATATGTTGGCGTATGCGGCGACGGTCTCCTTTCAAACTATACATCATGATGTTTCGCTTGAAGAAAATAATATAACACTTGAAAATTTGACTTATATCAAAGAAAAATTTGTTGACTCTTGTTATGCTTATCGAGAGGATGGAGAGGTGTACAATCATTACAAGGAGATGTTTGAAAGAAAAGTACAAAACTCCTAAAACACAATCATGCCAGGAGGGCAAATGAGCACCAACGTTCCAAGCAGTCTTGAAGAGACGGAGATATTTCAAAACAATGACAATTTAGTCGATTTTTTTGATAACGCTTGTCAGCGCCACAAAGACCGAATAGCGTTTGAAAGCTTTGATGTGGGCATGAGTTATACTCAGCTCTCTAATCAGGTCAACGCCTTGGCTTTATGGTTGAGTAAGCATTTTAATGTTGGTGATAAAGTGGCGGTAATGATGCCAAATATGCTGGCCTATCCCGTGATTGTTTATGGCGTGCTTAAGGCTGGAATGATTGTGGTTAATATTAATCCTCTATATACGAAGAGAGAGTTGGAGCATGTGTTGAAAGACTCTGAGGCTCGACTATTGCTCTGCTGGGAGGGGGCGGCCCATGTTGTGGCGAGCTCAGACCTCGGGAATGTTGATCAAGTCGTGCTTACAACGGTTGGCGATTTGTTGGGCTTTAAAGGTAAGATTATTAATTTTGTCGTCAGAAAAATTAAAAAATTGGTTCCAAAATTCACCCTTCAAAACACCCTCACTTTTAGTCAAGTTTTGCGTGAAAACGCTAAAGAAAGTTTTACGAATATTGAATTATCTCACGATCAGGCGGCTTTTTTGCAATATACCGGCGGCACAACCGGTGTTTCTAAAGGCGCGATATTGTCCCATCGAAATATTATGGCTAATACTGCACAAGCTTATTATGTCACTAATCCTAAGCTGTACGAGGATGTTGACAAGGATCAGACAATTGCGATTTGCCCCTTGCCGCTCTATCATATCTTTGCTCTACTAGCTCATAACTTCTTGTTGTTTTATTTTGGTGCAAAGAATGTTTTAATTACCAACCCAAGAGACCTGCCAACTTTTGTTTCTATTTTGAAAAAAAATAAGTTTCATATGATTTCCGGTGTTAATACTCTTTTTGAGGCATTATTAAACAACGAAGATTTTAAAAAATTGGATTTTAGTAATCTTGTTACCCCTCTGGCTGGTGGAATGGCTGCCTTACCCTCAACTGCTGAAAAATGGCACAGTGTTACCAATTCAGTTATGCTGCAAGCTTATGGTTTGACTGAAACCTCTCCATTAGTCAGCGCGATGGGTTACGAAGAGCCAACTTTTACTGGCAGTATCGGAAAGCCAGCCCCTTTTACTGAAGTACAGATTAGAAATGACGATAACCAAGTCATCTCAGGGGTTGATGAAGTTGGAGAATTATGCGTTCGTGGACCCCAGGTGATGCGAGGTTATTGGAAAACGGAGGACTCTGGCATAGACGAAAATGGCTGGTTTAAAACAGGCGATATTGCTACCATCGATGCTTCGGGACATATTTTTATTGTTGATCGTAAAAAAGACATGATCATTATTTCTGGTTTTAATGTCTATCCTAATGAGGTTGAGGCGGTTGTGTCTGAACATCCTGCTGTATTAGAATGTGGTTGTATTGGTGTAGAGGATGAAAAATCTCTAGAGACGGTTAAGGTGTTTGCTGTGCTTCACGAAGGACAAAGTGTAACAGCAGAAGAGTTAATTGCATTCTGCCGTGAAAACCTCACCGCTTACAAAGTGCCTAAACTCGTTGAGTTTATTGACGAACTGCCTAAAACCAATGTCGGTAAAGT
>CAJXHL010000026.1 GCA_913054335.1 uncultured Gammaproteobacteria bacterium
ATACGCGTACTAACGAGTACGCTGGTCGCTCATAACAGCGGCTCCATAAATACGCCTTTTCACAGATTAAGCGCGTTAAATACGCTTTTGTATTCTCCTCGCTTAATCTGTGAAAAGGCGTATTTATGGCACCACTCTAGATTTTGGTAATAAAGATATGGCGCATCTCTTAAAGCAATCCCTTAAAGAAAAATCTAAGCTGATTAAAAAAATTCGCGATTTTTTTTATGATCGCAGCGTTACCGAAGTTACCACTCCAGCACTGACTTCATGCCCAATTACCGATGTAAATATCGACAGTATCAGTGTTCGTGTCAATGAGGGTATTGATAATGTAAGTACATTGTACTTACATACTTCTCCAGAAATTGAAATGAAGCGACTGTTGGCAAAAGGCAGTGGTGATATTTTTCAAATTTGTCAGGTTTATCGTGACAATGAGCATGGCAAGCGAAATTTTAACGAATTTAGTATGTTGGAATATTACCGCCTTGATTTTGATGTGCATCAACTGATGAATGAAGTTGCAGAGCTCATCGAGGAGCTCGGACTATCAAAGCAAGTGGTGAAATTCTCTTATAACGATGTCTTTGCTCGTTATGCCGGCATTGATATTTTGAGAACAGATTTTAAGACTCTGAAGAGTTTCGCAAAGGAGAATGGTCTAAGTAATGATTTTGAGTGGATTGAAGACCTACAAATGTTTTTGTTTGTGCACTTTGTGGAGCCAAAGTTAAAGCAGTACCCGATATGCTTTATCTATGATTATCCTGCGCAGCAAGCTGCCCTAGCTCAAGTCGAAGGTTGGGTGGCGCACCGCTTCGAGATGTATCTTGATGGGGTTGAGGTTGCTAATGGCTATCAAGAATTACAAAAATCAGAGGATTACCGTGAACGTTTTCAAATTGAACTTGAAAAACGCCAAGCGCTTGGAAAGTTGGTGACCGTTATTGATGAGCAATTTATATCTGATTTATCTTCCCCATTGCCCTTTTGTTCTGGGGTGGCAATTGGAATCGATAGGTTGTTAGAGTCATTTACATAAATCATTTTTATCACTCAGCCCTTAGAGGTAGGAGATTTTTTTCATTCTCCTGCGTTAATTTTTTTCGCTAGACAACAAGTAGTGCTTTTAAAAAGATGCCTTGTAAAATACAAAAAATTCCACTATCAAATCTAAAATGGTTTATGCAAATGTCTCCAATAATAAGTTTATAATTGGTTTTGATGACTGAGAAAAAACCTTTCTGGCAATACAAAACATTAGCCCAGATGACGGGTGATGAGTGGGAGTCACTTTGTGATGGTTGTGGGCGCTGTTGTCTTCACAAACTAGAGGACGAAGACACAAACGAAATCCATTTCACCGATGTTGCTTGTCATTATCTTGACGAAGAAACCTGCTCGTGCCCTCACTACGAAGACCGGCAAACCTATGTTCCAGACTGTTTAACGATTAAACCAGATTGGGGCGACAAGTTTAATTGGCTGCCCTCAACTTGTGCATATCGGTTACTATACGAAGGTAAAGACTTGTTCAGCTGGCACCCTTTGGTTAGCGGTGATAAAAACAGCGTGCATTTGGCTGGCATTTCGGTGCGAGGGCGAACGTACAGAGACAATGAAATTAGTGAAGATCAATTATTTGAACACGTGATTACTTGGGTTGATTAAATGAAAAAAATCGCAGCAGCAATTCTTGGATTATTTCTCTCACTTTCAACGCTTGCGCACGAGTGGCCACATGCGAACATTTCTGAAGCTGTTTTTGCACTCAATGTTGAAGACCGCGTCCCAATTGATATTGTTGAGGAAGCTAACAATACTTTGGGTAAAATCTACTTTTTCACTAATATTCGCGATTTAAAAGGCGAATACATCACCCATCGTTGGATTTATGACGACAATGTGATGACTAACGTGCGCTTCGAGATTCGAGGCTCGAGATGGCGAGTTTGGTCGTCTAAGAATCTTTGGCCTACATGGGTAGGACAGTGGAGAGTACAAGTGCTTCTTGATGACGCTACTATGCTCTATGAAAGTACATTTAACTATAAAAAACAAGAAGTTACAGAAAATGAATAAAGTTGTATTGGCCTATTCAGGCGGTTTAGACACCAGTATTATTGCAAAGTGGTTAACAGAAAATTACGATTGTGAGGTTGTAACGTTCACGGCCGATATTGGTCAAGGCGAGGAAGTAGAGCCAGCACGTGCGAAAGCGGTTGCCATGGGCATCAAAGAAATCTACATTGAAGATCTTCGCGAAGAATTTGCACGTGATTTTGTTTTCCCAATGTTTCGAGCGAATGCGATTTACGAGGGCGAATATCTATTGGGCACTTCGATTGCGCGACCGTTGATTTCCAAGCGATTAGTAGAAATCGCCGCCGAAGTCGGTGCCGATACGATATCCCACGGCGCCACAGGCAAAGGCAACGACCAAGTGCGTTTCGAGTTGAATGCTTATGCACTTAATGCTGACATTAAAGTGATAGCTCCTTGGCGTGAATGGGACTTATCCTCACGTTCAAGCTTAATGGATTACGCAGAAAAGCACAACATTCCAATCGATTACCAAAAACAATCGAAAAAATCGCCATATTCTATGGACGCCAATTTATTGCACATCTCTTACGAGGGCGATATTTTAGAAGATCCATGGGTTGAGGCAGAGGATGATATGTGGCGTTGGACGGTGTCACCGGAAGATGCCCCAGACCAAGCAGAATACATTGAAATCACATACGAGAAAGGCGATATTGTCGCCATTAATGGTGAGACCATGTCCCCAGCAACGGTAATGGAAGACCTTAATCGTCGTGGTAGCGCCAACGGTATTGGTCGCCTTGATTTGGTTGAGAATCGCTTTGTTGGCATGAAATCACGAGGTTGTTACGAAACACCCGCGGGCACGATTATGATTAAAGCGCATCGTGCAATTGAGTCGATTACCCTTGACCGTGAAGCGGCACACCTTAAAGATGAACTTATGCCAAAATACGCCAAACTTATTTACAATGGCTTTTGGTTTGCACCAGAGCGTGAAATGATGCAGGCTGCGATCGATGCTTCTCAAGAAAATGTTTGCGGAGTAGTAAGAGTGAAGTTGTATAAAGGAAACACTTCAGTTGTTGGCCGTAAGTCAGTCAATAGTTTATTTAGTGAGAAAATCGCAACATTTGAAGACGATGGAGGGGCTTATAATCAGAAAGATGCAGAGGGTTTTATTAAGCTTAATGCTTTGCGTTTGCGACTTAAATCCCTTCAATAGTGTTAAAAATTGGTATTCTTTCAGATACACATGGAGCTATTCATCCAGGAATAGTTAGACTTATGAATAACTGTGATATTGTTATTCATGCTGGTGACATTATTGATGAGGACTCGTTAAAACAAATTAACCCAAAACAAAAATTTATTGCTGTTAAGGGTAATAATGATATTCATATTGCTACTCTTAATGAAGTAGAGTTATTGGAGCTACCTGGGGGCAATATAGTTGTTGAGCATGGCCATATGCATGGCCATTTTGAACCAAGCCACGAATCACTGAGAGAGGCGTATCCAGAGGCAAAAGCTATTATTTATGGACATACACATAAACAAGTAATTGATAACAAAGAAATGCCTTGGGTTATTAATCCAGGTTCTGCAGGTCAAATTCGTAATTATGGTGCCGCAAGATGTCTAACACTTACTATAGAAGATCAGGATGAGTGGACTATACAGCCTCATATTTATGATGATATTTTTTCTTAAATTGAATATGATTAAGCATTATTAGTCATTAAGACTATGCCTTTATTCTGCAGCTCCTCCAGCAATAATCTCATCTGCTGTAGCATCACGAATTGATAGAACCGCTACAAAAAAAATAATATCCTTGCCTGCAAGTGGATGGTTTCCGTCAATTGTAAGCTTTCCATTTTCAATCTTTGAAACCACAAAATCTTTGGTTCCACCCTTATCATTTTGCATAGTAACACTTGCTCCAATAGCTCTATATTCCATTGGAACATTTTCTATGTCATCGGTAAAAGTTAGTTCAGCAAGCTTGGGACCAAAGGCATCTGAAGATTTAAGCAAAATTTCAACTTCATCTCCTACGGATTTGCCTTCTAATTCTTTGGTTACTTGATTAAATAATAATGAATTATCACCTTGGACATATCCTAATGGGTCTTCAACTTGCTCAATAATTTCGCCATTAGATTGGTCGATGATTTTATAAGTTAACTCAACGAATCTATTTATTGTAATTTTTTCGCTCATAGGATTATCTAAAAGAGATTAGCTACTTAGAAGATTGTGGCGCCAAATATTTTTACTTCGCCATTTTCAATGCCTAGAACTAAACGCCCTAAAAACTCTCCTGGAACTTCATCGCTAGTTTGCTTGTAAAGCACTGATATATATTCATTTCTTCTAAGGCAGCCTAAAAATTCTCTTTCAACAGAAAGGCTTGATAATAGCTTATTTTTTGACCACTGCTTGCCAATTTCTATTTCATTAGCGCCCATCAACATTTCTTTAGAAAAGTGTTTAATAAAGCCTAGGTAATCTCTTTTATTAGAAGATTCTACAAGATCACCCCAAAGAGGTTCTGCAATCTCAAGAATTTCATCGTCAGTTTTTTCAAGAAGATTCATTTAATATATCCAATAAACAAATAACAATAAAAAATTATAATTAAAATAGTTAAAACCAATTAGGTTTTTTCGGCCTCTAAAAGAGGCCATTATTTGAAGCTTTATTAGTCTAACTGTTAATCAACTATGTGATAAAGAGGTGCTTTTTCCATAGCCCATTCACCAGTTTTAGGGTCCCGTCTAGAAACAGTTAAGCAGTGCCAATTGTCATCATCTAGTTTCATATGGTCGCCTCTATAATAGTAACCTGGCCAGCGAGTTTCTTCACGAAATAATGTATGCTGTGCTACGCATTCTGAAGTAATTGTGCGGTGCTTTAATTCCCATGCGCGCATAAGTTGGTGTAAGTCTTCAGCACCAATATGCTCAAGGTCTTCTTGCAATATACCAAGCAACTCTATACAGCGTTTAAGTAAGTTTCCATTTGTCATATAGTTAACACTAATACCGCCACAATATTCATCCATAATTTTTTCAAGACGCTGAAGTCCTTGAATAGGTAATAGGTAGCTAGGTGAAACAGTTCCGCCAGTAATTTCATTACGACCAACCGTGTAGTTTTCCAGGGGCTTGTAAATGATCTCTTTCAAGTCTTCACACTGTTTATTACTCACTTGAATTTTTTCATTACCCATATCGAGTATATATTTGACTGCCGCTTTAGCAGCTATCCGTCCTTCTGTAAAAGAACCTGAGGAGAACTTATGAGCTGTTCCGCCAACTGTATCTCCTGCTCCAAAAAGACCGTCAACTGTAAGCATTCGGTTGTAACCCCAGAAATATTCAGGGGGTGAAATATCTTCAGGGCCGCTTACCCATGCTCCTGAACAGGTGGCATGTGAGCCCATCACATATGGCTCAGAAGTAGTTAATTCAGGGTTGATATATTTAGGATCTATGTTTTGAGAAGCCCAAACAACGGCTTGACCAACAGTCATTCCAAGAAAATTTTCCCAACCCACTTCTTCTAGATGAGGGTCTTGGAAAGCCTCCATAGTAACCATATGGATTGGCCCTCTACCAGCCTTAACTTCTTCAATAAATGCATGGTTACGTAAACATGTAGGCGTCGGGGTGTGATCTATGTACTCACCAACCATTGCTTTTGTATGCTCATACCATTTTGATTCGTATTCTTCACCGTAAGTATTTTGAGTGTAAGTTTTAAGGTGGAGAAAGTATGCTCCTACCGGTCCATATCCATCCTTAAATCTTGTAAGTACGATACGGTTTTCCATCTGAGTCATTTTTGCACCTACTTCAATCGGTAATGCATAAGCTGAACCGCAACTCCATGGAGCATACCAAGTTCGACCCATTCCCTCACCTACAGAACGAGGTTTGAATATATGTGAAGCACCACCAGCTCCAACAATAACAGCTTTTGCACGGAAGACATGATAATCACCAGTACGACAGTTAAAGCCAACTGCACCGCCCACACGATTATCTCTTCCTTCATCCATTAGAAGGTGGGTAATCATAATTCGATTGTATATTTTGTCAGCAGATTTACGAGCTGCTTCAGCTACGATAGGCTTATAGCTCTCGCCATGAATCATTATTTGCCATTTTCCTTCACGCTGATAACGACCAGTTTCTTCGTTTCGCATTATGGGCAAGCCCCACTCTTCAAATTTATGAACAGCCGAGTCAACATGTCGCGCCATATCAAAAGCTAGGTCTTCACGAATCAAGCCCATTAAATCATTTCGAGCATAACGTACATGGTCTTCAGGTTGATTTTCATCCCACTGCATTCCCATATAGCAGTTTATTGCATAAAGCCCTTGAGCAACTGCACCACTTCGATCAATGTTCGCTTTTTCAGCGCAAATAATCTTCATATCGCGGCCCCAATATCTAGCTTCGTATGCTGCGCCAGTTCCTGCCATACCTCCACCAACAACAAGAATATCGCAATCTTCCCAAACAGTTTTTCTCTTACCCATTAATAGTAAACTCCTTCTTTTAACTTGTCTTTACTTATTACTGGAAGGCCGGTATCAACGTTCAGTGCATCAGGCTCAAAGCAGAGTAACTGAGAGTCTAGTGCGTTTTGATCAGGTACCTCTAAGTCACCAAGTTTTGGAATACTTTCTCCCCATGGCTTAGTTGTAATTGGTGAAAGAAAGTTTTTCTCTCGACCATCTCTAAATTTAATTTTCCAAGAAATAGTACCCTTTTCTTCTTCACGAAGCACTCGCACACTATGCCCCAAGGGTGCGAAGTCAGCATATCCTCTAACGTCAATTGCATTTTGTGGGCAAGCTTTAACACATGCATAGCATTCCCAGCACATATTAGGCTCAATATTTACCGCACGCCTAATAGTTTTATCAATATGCATAATATCAGATGGGCAGATATCAACACAGTGTCCACAGCCATCACATCGCGTCATGTATACAAAAGTTGGCATATTATTTATCTCCGATTAAGTTATAGATATAAAAGTTATTAATAGTGTCTTGGAGCTTCACGCTTTATACCAAGTCCAAATTGCTTTGGTCGGTCAGCAGGCTCTGGTAAATTTTCTCTAGAGCCATCAGCTTTAGTGATACGTTTTTGAAAAGCAGCAGCAGGCTTAAAAAACATATGGGCAAATTTTGACCATAATACGCCTCCAAATAGAATAGTACTAGAAAAAATAAACAAGCCAAAAAATAGGGTTTGCCATCCAACAATTCCACTTGCTTGAAAGTATGACCAGATAAGCGCAAAAGAGCATGTAGCAAGAAGAGAGAGTACAAATAAATCAGCACGAATAACTCTGTACCATTTGTTACCATCTGCTGCAACATCTACGCGAATAAAAAACCAGAACCAGTACCCACCCACACACAACATGGCAGCACCTATATGCCAAAGCAATGGAAGTATAGAAGGAGTAATAGAGCTAGTAGTAGGGTAGTTAAAAATCATAATTACAGTTGTGATAACAAATAATAAAAAGCCATACATTGTAAGTAGGTGAGAGGCTCTACGTTTTGTGCTACAAAATTCAGAAGAAGTTAGTACTTCATTAGTTACTGTCTTAAAAGCAATCGAAACTTTTTCACCGCTACTAACTTCGTTAGTTGCTAATTTTTTGGCCTTTTGTAAGTTTTGAAAAAAGTACTTTGCACTTTTCTTATGAGCCATATCAAGCATTGTGCCTCCGGCTACAAATATGACCATTAAAATTACATAAGATTGCATAGCGATTGGCGGAATGAAACTTGAAAGTTCTGAAAATGGATTAATAGTAATCATATTTTATTTTTCCTTTGTTTCAGTTGCATTATGTAATGTATTTTCATTATTAAATTCACTATATTTCCGAGCATAGAATTGTAGAATATAAGTGCCTTGAAGTTTTGATATTTATAGAACCAGAAAACTTATAACTAATGGGCCAGATTTGTGGATTATAAATTGAAGTTAATTTTATATTTATAACGATTTACTTAGCCGAGTGTCCCTTGAGTTCAACTTTTACTTTCTCACTATCTTTAAGTCCAGAGTAATATTTACGAAGAATTTCTAAGACTTCAGGTCTGGAAAAGTTATCAGGTACATCCAAGTTTTCACTAAGGAGATGCCTTAATTTTGAGCCTGATAGTAATAATCTATCTTCGTGACTATGAGGACAGGTTTTCATGCTGGACATTCCTGCACATTTATTACACCAAAATGTCCAGTCAATCTTAAGTGGCTTAGTAACCAATCCATCGTCAATTTCATCAAAAATATTGTGAGCATCGAAGGGTCCATAATAGTCTCCCACACCAGCATGATCTCGACCAACAATTAGATGCGAGCAACCATAGTTCTGTCTAAATAGTGCGTGTAGTAAGGCTTCTCTAGGTCCAGCATAGCGCATATCCAGTGGGTATCCAGATTGCAAAACTGTGTTATCAACAAAATAATTTTCTATTAAGGTAGAAATTGCTTCTGAGCGAACTTCAGCTGGAATATCTCCCAGTTTTAGCTCACCCAAGGTTGAGTGAATCATGACTCCGTCACAAATTTCAATCGCAATTTTGGCTAAGTATTCATGAGAACGATGCATAGGGTTTCGTGTTTGGAATGCCGCAATAGTAGACCAGCCTTTATTATCAAAATAAGCGCGAGTTTCAGAAGGCGTCATGTAGAGACTGCCATATTGAGAAGGGAACCCACCATCAGAAAGAACTTTAATTGGTCCAGCAAGGTTATATTCCCCTTGAGACATAACCAAAGCAACCCCAGGATGTTCCATATCGGTTGTTTTATAAACTGTGTTACATTCATGCTCTCTGTCTATCGTGTATTTTTCAGTAATCATCATCGTTGCAATAATCTCATTGGTTTTTTCATAAACTATTGCAACTTCTTGATCTTCCTTAATTGTTTTATCATTGGTTGAAAGAGTAATAGGGATTGGCCAAAATAAACCATTTTTCATGGTCATGTTGTCACAAACGCTTTGCCAATCTTCTCTATTCATAAAGCCATCGAGAGGGGTAAAGCCACCAATTCCAAGCATAACTACATCACCAAACTCTCTTGACGAGCACATTAATTTTGGCAATGACTCCGCCTTTTTTAGTTTTGATTTTCGCTCTGAGCCATTCAATGTAAGAATCTTAAGTTTTTTGCTGCCGTGAGGAGGTACCAGTTTAGACATAATTGGGTTAACGAAATAAATAAATTAGGATTAGTTATAGATTTTTTTTAACTCATATGTATGAGTTAGAATAATCATATCAGAGAGCCAATTCTTTAAGTAATAAATAAATACTCGAAAAATAAGCACTTAAATTTTTAACACATAAGTATACATGAATTAATATATATCTTTTATTTTTTAACTAATGAGTTTAAGCATACTAATTCTAATTGAACATTTAAATAAAGCTGAAGTAATAATTACGAAATGATTCGTTCAGCATTTAACGTAACACTTCCATTTTTTTTTGGTTTCTTGCCTTTGGGTTGTTGTTTCAAGAGCTTGGCTATGTATGGTATTTTTCTACATTAATGGGCATTTTTGTTTATGCTGGAGCTGCACAATTTATGGCTATTGGTCTGATAGGTGCGGGTGGAGTGCCTTGTCCATAAAAATTCATCTTGCCTAGTTCATATTGGGCATCTGCATTACCTTCATTGGCTAGTGGTCGCCATTCATCTAATGCTGTAGCGAAGTCCTCGGCTAATAATGCCTTCATGCCAGATTCGAAATCAGCTAATGCAGCGTAGGGGTGATACATGATAGTGTGAACGATAAAAGTACTATTTTGAGTTTCATGACAAGCTCCTCTAAGTGGAAAAATATAGATCAAACTAAACTATAATTATGACTATACCATAAGGAAGAGTTATGGTTTGTAAATTAATAAACGTTCTTTGTTCTTTAAATGGCAAAAAAAAAGCCCGAATAAATCGGGCTTTTATGGGAGAGATCTTTTACCTAGTCACCTAGTGTGTGCAGACCACATTCTCGATCAGCCTCTGCTTTAGTCGGATCAAAGTAGCGTGTCTCATCTGGTAGGCTGTGTTTTTCAAGATAAGCCTGCATATCAGTTAGCGTCCAATCCAGTAGTGGTGATACTTTGATGACTTTGTTTGGACCAAGGGCAACTGTGTCCATTTCCTGGCGCACCGCGGTTTGCTCACGTCTAACAGCCGTTAACCAAATATCGGCGTTAACCTCTTTCATTGCGCGTTTGAACGGTCCAAGCTTAAATTGTTCTGTAAACTCAGCGTGAGCAGGATCACCAATCATTGGAATACCGCCCATCACAGCGTCGCGTCTTGCAGCGCTGAACAGTGGTGTGTAGACCGTTAAATTCAGCTTTAGTTTTTCTGTCACTGCCGCTGCAAATTTATAGGTTTGCGGCATGTTATAGCCTGAGTCAATCCACAGTACTTCCGTGTCTGGCGCGACTTTATTAACCATGTGCAAGAGCACAGCCTCTTGTGGGCCGAAGTTTGTCGTAACAATGGCTTTGCCTTCAAATGCTAACGCCCATTTGACAATCTCTTTGGCGCTTGCATCCTCAAGGGATTTATTGGCATCAGCGATATCAAATGCGGATCTGTGATGGTTTGCCATATCCGCTTGTTGTGCACTAATCATGCCCGCTGCAACGGTTGCGTTGGTGATTTTATCAATCAGAATAAAGGCACCCAAGCCCTTATTGCGTGAGAATTGCTCAATTGGCATCAGCGCATCCAGCTGCACGTCCACCAAGCCAATTTCATTCAGTGCCAATGTATTGGCATCAACCTGTGCTAACGTATTGACATCCACACGATAATGAATGATGTCAATGCGTGCGTTCACGTGACGCGTGCCCAATCTAAGTTCGTAGTCTTTATCAAGTGCTAGGGTTTTATGGTCCATCCATACAAGATGAGCATGTAATTTTTTCTGATTCGAGATTTCAAAACTATGCTGCGCATGAACCAGTACGTCACCTCTTGAAATATCAATCTCGGTGGCAAGGGTTAATGTAATTGCCATACCTGAGTCCGCTCGATCAACGTCACCATTGGCGCCAATAACACGCTCTACGGTGGTCGTCAGTCCGCTCGGTAACACTGTAATCGAGTCGCCAGGCGCGACACTACCCCGGTTAAGCGTGCCGCAGTAGCCACGAAAATCCGCATTAGGACGATTGACGTACTGAACCGGCAACTGAAAACCCTCTACAACTCGATCAATAGTTTGCTCAACATCCTCAAGGAATGGTAATAGCGTGGGGCCTTGGTACCAAGCCATGTTTTCAGATCGATTAACAACATTGTCACCCTTAAGGGCTGACATTGGAATAAAGTCAATCTTGCTTATATTGAGTTGATCAGCAAAGGCCACATACTCACTTTTAATTTTCTCGTACGTTGCTTTATTGTAGTCGACTAAATCCATTTTATTGACAGCGACCACAACTTGCTCAAGACCCAGTAGTGAAACGAGGTAAGAATGACGTTTGGTTTGTGTTGTCAGGCCCTTTCTGGCGTCAATAAGAATAATGGCGAGAGCCGAATTCGACGCGCCAGTCACCATGTTGCGGGTGTACTGCTCATGTCCTGGGGTATCGGCAATAATAAATTTGCGCTTAGCAGTTGAGAAGTAACGGTAAGCAACATCAATGGTAATACCTTGCTCGCGCTCCGCCTGAAGGCCATCAACCAGTAGTGCTAAATTAAACTCTTCACCGTCTTGAGTATTTTCACGGTTGTTTTTAATAGCTGCCAGCTGGTCCTCATACACCAGTTTTGAATCGTGCAGTAAGCGTCCAATGAGGGTGGATTTTCCGTCATCGACACTACCACAAGTAAGTAGCCTTAACAGCGTTTTGTGCTCGTGCTGGTCTAAGTAGGCGTGAATATCTTGTTCGATAAGATTTGCTGAATGATGCATTAGAAGTACCCCTGTGCTTTTTTCGCTTCCATCGATCCGGCCTGATCTGAGTCAATCAATCGACCTTGTCGTTCAGAGGTTTTGGCCAGTAGCATTTCTTGAATAATGTCTGTTACTGTGGTTGCTTTTGATGCAACTGCACCGGTTAGTGGATAGCAACCAAGTGTGCGGAAACGAACCCACTGTTGTTTTAATACTTCACCCGGCTTGATGTCCATACGGTCATCGTCCACCATGATTTTGATGCCGTCGCGTTCAACAATAGGCCTTGGTGCCGCATAATAGAGTGGCACTAGCTCAATTTTCTCGAGATAGATATACTGCCAAATATCAAGTTCGGTCCAGTCGGAAATTGGAAAGACACGGATGCTTTCACCTTTCTTGATGCGGGCGTTGTAGAGGTTCCACAATTCAGGTCGTTGATTTTTTGGGTCCCAGTGGTGCTGTTTTGAGCGGAATGAAAAAATACGCTCTTTTGCCCGCGATGCCTCCTCATCACGGCGCGCGCCACCAAAGGCTGCATCAAAGCCATAGCGATTCAGTGCTTGCTTTAGCCCTTGTGTTTTCATTATATCGGTATGCACGTTTGAGCCATGAACAAAGGGGCTTATATTCATTTCCAGACCCTCTGGGTTAATATGAGTCAATAGCTCGATGCCAGATTCTTTTGCTACTTTGTTGCGAAATTCAATCATCTCACGAAATTTCCAAGTAGTATCAACATGAAGTAACGGGAAAGGTAGCGTGGCAGGAAAAAATGCTTTTTTTGCCAAGTGCAACATCACTGACGAATCTTTGCCGATTGAATATAGCATTGCAGGATTGTTAAATTCAGCAGCCACTTCCCTGAAGATATGGATGCTCTGTGCTTCTAATTGTCTTAAGTGGCTGAGCCTATTCTCTGCTAGCGGGATCATTGTGAAAGTCCTGGTTGGTTAATTGTTTGTCAATGAAGGGTTTAAAAAGTATGATGATTATAGGATATATTTCTAAATAATTAAGATATATAGAAAAAATAATACTAATATTTTCAGTAAAACCTATATTTATAGAATTAAATTCTATAAATTAAATAATTTAGGTAATGTCATTGGCACGATGCACGATAGTTCTTATTTTGTGTATGTGTTTTGATACTGTATATATTTGCAGATGAATGTAACCATTCCAGATAAGCTGTATTTATAATTGCCGTTAATGATACGAACTGTACTAAAAACCACGTTACCCATATGTTTTGGCTATCTGCCCTTGGGCGTTGCTTTTGGTATGCTGTTCCAGGAGCTTGGCTATCCCTGGTATTTTGCAACCTTGATGGGTGTGTTTATCTATGCCGGCGCAGCTCAGTTTATGGCGATTGGTTTACTGACTGCGAGTGCGGGTTTTGTTGAAATTGCTATTGCTACATTTTTTCTCAATTCACGCCATTTGTTTTACGGTTTGGCGCTACTTAATAGTTTTGGTAATTGGGGGTTTAGAAAATTGTATTTAATTTTTGGCCTCACCGATGAAGTTTACGCTCTGATGAGCACAATTGAAGTGCCAGAAGGATATGATAAATCGAAGTTCTATTTCTTGATGACACTTTTTAGCCAAAGTTATTGGGTTTTGGGTTGCACTATAGGCGCCTGGACGGCGACACAGCTTACTTTTAATACACAGGGTATGGAGTTTGCAGCTACCGCTTTGTTTACGGTTTTACTCATTGAGCAATGGATAAAAGTAAGAAAACCACTGCCCTTTGTTATTGCCCTGATAGCGTCAGCTATTGCGCTGTTGCTGTTTGCACAACACATGCTGTTATTTGCCATTTCCCTTTCACTTATCATGATGATGGTTCTCCGATCAACCAATCAAAAGGTGCGTGATGAATATTGAGTATTTGGTTATTGTGATAGTCATCATGTCTTTGGCAACATTTGCAACAAGATTGCCACCTTTTGTGCTCTTTAGCGGTCGTGAAAAGCACCCATTATTGCAATTTGTTGCAAAATACACACCGCCAATGGTGATGACAATACTGGTTATTTACATGCTAAAAGGGGTTGATTTTCTTGCTATGGAGGGTTTGTATGCCTTTGCAGCTTTGGCAATTACCATTGCTTTTCATCTGTGGAAAAGAAACGCTTTATTAAGTATTTGCGTGGGAACTTCATTCTATATGATGGCCGTTCAATGGTAGATCTGTCATAGAATAATCAAGTATATTTGGACCATAAGACTCATTAGGCTGGCACTGAGTTCATATAGTAAATAAGCCTTGACTTAATATATAATTTTAGCATTCCGTAAAGTAAATAGCACTCAATGCCAAAGTTGGTAAAAATATTCCCGTTTCTTGTTTGGTTTAGGCTAACCACGTTAGAAACTATTAAAGCTGATTTTATTGCCGGCTTAACGGGCGCTGTTATTGTCCTGCCACAAGGTATTGCATTTGCGACCATTGCTGGAATGCCGCCAGAATATGGCCTCTACACTGCCATGGTGGTGCCCATTATTGCAGCCCTGTTTGGCTCTTCTTTTCATCTGGTCTCCGGCCCTACAACAGCAATTTCAATCGTTGTTTTTTCAGCTATTAGCAAATATGCAGTGATAGAAAGTGAAGAATTTGTTGCCATGGCGTTGACCATGACTTTCTTGGCTGGGGTGTATCAGTTTGCGTTTGGTTTGGCAAAGTTTGGTATGTTGGTTAATTTTGTTTCACACAATGTTGTGATTGGCTTTACTGCTGGTGCTGCAATATTGATTGCTAGCAGCCAAGTACCACTGATGTTGGGCGTTGAGGTTTTTAGAGGTTTGGACTTTGCAGATTCTTGGCTAAGACTGTTTGAGAATATCGGAGAGCTAAATTTATTTGTTCTTGCTGTGGGGCTAGCCACATTACTTAGTGCTATTGTCGTTAAGTCTTTTAAACCCAAATACCCAAACTTACTGATAGGAATGTTTGTTGGTGGACTGGTTGCAGCTGCGCTAAGTCAGCTGACAGATGCCATTAAAACTGTGGGCGAGATTTCAGTTTTTTTGCCACCTCTATCGATGCCTGATTTTTCATTAAACACCTTAAAAGATTTGGCACCAGAGGCATTTGCTATTGCCCTATTAGGCTTAATTGAGGCAGTATCAATCAGTCGCTCAGTGGCCATTAAGTCAAACCAAAGAATCAAGCCAAGTCAAGAATTTATAGGCCAAGGCTTGTCAAATATTGTGGGCAGTTTTTTTTCAAGTTATGCTTCTTCGGGTTCGTTTACTCGTACAGCTGTTAACTATGAGACGGGCGCACGGACACCGCTTTCTGCTATTATTTCAGCACTTTTATTGGTTTTAATTGTTCTTTTAGTGGGACCATTAATGACCTACTTGCCGATTTCTGCGATGGCAGGGATTATTTTATTGGTTGCTTACAATCTCATTGACTTTAAGCATGTCAAGAAAACGTTCAAATTTAGCAAGTCAGAAAGCTCGATTTTTCTAGTTACTTTTCTTTCAACTTTATTGTTGGATTTAGAGTTTGCTATTTATTTAGGAGTGTTATTATCCTTGATGCTGTTCATCGCCAAAACAGCTGCACCCGAAATACATACTTTGGCCTTTGAGAGTGGCCCCGAGGAAAACGATCGAAAGTTAAGAACCATCCGTACCACGCCTTTGGTTCAGTGCCCGCAACTGAAAATAATTCGAATCGACATGTCTATTTATTTTGGCTCGATTAACCACATTCAAAATCAAATCAATCAAATCGTTGACAACCAAAGAATCTATCATATTTTGATTATTGCCACTGGCGTTAACTTTATCGACCTTGCTGGCGTCGAGGGCCTATTAGCTGAAAATCGTCGCTTGAAAGAGTTGGGCGGTAGCCTGTACTTTGTTTCAGTCAAGGCCTCCGTTGAGGAGTTTTTGCGGAAAGTGCACTTTATTGAAGAAATTGGACAAGATAATTTCTTTGAATCTAAAGGGGTAGCCATACACAATATTTACGGAAAACTTGACATGAAAAAATGTGAAAAGTGCCCTGCATTGATCTTTAAAGAGTGTAACTAACCTTCATATGAGGTTTATACAAAGACTTCCTCTTAACGAAAGTACCCGGTAAACGAGCTAACCTCTTCCCTCGATGTGCGATAGCTGTTGACTAAAGCCTCAGTGTCTTCATAACCCACTGCCATTCCGCAGAGCAGTATTTTATCGTGACCGAAATCCAGCTCCAGCTTTACAATGTGCTGATAGTCTGCAAGCGATGCCAGCGGGCAAGTTCTAAGACCTAGATCCATGGCGCTGAGCATTGTCGATTGAATAAACATACCGCAATCCATATAACTACCGGACTGCATGCCAGAATCCATAAAAAATAGCAGCATAACGGGTGCATCAAAAGCGCGGTAGTTAGCCGCCCATTGGTCCAGTTGCCGTTCTTTGTCCTCGCGCTTAATGCCTAGTGTTGAGTACATTAATAAACCGCATTCTTTACGACGCGATTTATAGGGCTCTGCCCACTCCGTAGGATAGTACTGGTAATCTCGTTTTCCTTTATCGCCAGAGCGAAAAGCCGCTTCTATTTTCGTTTGCAGACTTATCTTACTCTCGCCAGTAACCACAGCCACACTCCATGGCTGGGTATTGACGCCAGAAGGGGCATACCTTGCAGCATTTAGCATGGTGTTAATTTGTTCTTCAGTAACGGCCTTATCAAGAAAGGCACGCGTTGATTTGCGTTGCTCTAGGGCTTTAATGACGTCCATATTAAAATCTTTTGTGAATGTACATCGATTTTAATGTGCTTATCCCAATTGTATGTGAAAAATAATGTCGTGCTTTTTATTGTTAAAAAGTGTCAGTAAGTGTTTATCGACATATTTAGCTTTTAATTACCTCATTTCGATAATATCCGAAATTTCTGAAAACCCCTTTAACAGACAATGACTTGAAGTGCTTTTAAGCCTTAAATCGGTGTTTTTTGGCTTGAAAATACCATTTTTCGCCCTAAAATGGCATGTTTGAAGCCTTCTGATGAAGGCCTTGCCTTCATCATTGGTGTTTTTGAGTCTATTTCGGAAATTTTCAATATTATTGAGTGAAGCTCTTTCTCAATAATCAAAATAAATAAATGAAGAAGATAATCGCTTTTTTCATTATTATTGAAGCTTTATCAGGCTATCTAAAAATATGAATCAACTTAGTCCAGTTTTGTACATTCCTCATGGCGGAGGGCCACTACCTTTGCTGGTTGATGCTGGGCATCAGAAGCTAGTTTCTTTTCTTGAAGGGGTTGTGAGTACATTGACTAAGCCTTCGGCAATATTAGTGATTAGTGCGCATTGGGAAGAAGACAAAGTAACCATCACAAGTGGCGCTACACCGTCCTTAATTTATGACTATTACGGATTTCCTGATGCAGCATATCAAGTTAACTATCCGCTAAAGGGTGACCCCCAGTTTGCAGAAAAGGTTTATCGGTTATTGCAAGAAAGTGGCATTGACGCATTATTAAACAATGTGCGTGGTTTTGACCATGGCGTATTTGTGCCACTCAAGATTATGTTTCCTGATGCAAGCATCCCTTGTGTGCAATTATCCCTATCAAGCAATCTTGGTTCAGAGTGGCATATCCAAATCGGTGAAGCATTATCAACACTTAGAAAAGACAACGTTCTTATTCTTGGCTCTGGCTTATCATTTCACAATATGGGCGCCTTTATGTCTGAGACCTCCGCAGCAGCTGACGCAAATAATGAGGCTTTTCAACAATGGCTGATTGAAACTTGTACGGATAAGACCCTGATAGAGAATGAACGAAGAACAAAACTGATCGAATGGAGTAAGGCTCCTTTTGCTCGTTATTGCCATCCGCGAGAAGAGCATTTGTTGCCATTACACGTGTGCTATGGTATAGCGGGTTCCGCAGCTAAACTTGTGTTTAATGACTATGTAATGGGAAAAACAGCAAGTGCTTTCTTGTGGTAATGTTTATATTTAATCGAAAAGAAAACAGCCCAAATAAATCGGGCTTTTAATGATGGAGGCTGGGACCGGAGTCGAACCGGTCTATAAGGCTTTGCAGGCCCCTGCATAACCGCTTTGCTACCCAGCCAATGATGCTAAAAACAAAAAAGCCTGTGCAGACAGGCTAGAATTTTGGAGCGGGAAACGAGATTCGAACTCGCGACATTCACGTTGGCAACGTGATGCTCTACCAGCTGAGCTATTCCCGCATAGATGTGAAATTATAGTGTGTTTTTCCTAGCTGTCAAATGTTTTTAGGCCTGCAATCAAATAATTAAAGCCGGACCATAATGTCAGAATTGTGGCGGCAAATAACAGCCCTAAACCGGCGTTCAGAATATCATCCTGAGAGAACATGAGCAGTGGTTGATGGTAGAGCAAAAACAGGATCGCAAGCATTTGCATAAATGTTTTTGTTTTGCCAATCCATGATACGGCAATTTGTGCTCTTTTGCCGACTTCAGCCATCCACTCTCTTAGTGCAGAGACCAAAATCTCTCTGCAAATAATAATAACAGAGGGTATGGTGACAAACCATGTGGCGTAATAGTCTGTCAGTAGAATAAGGGCGACACACACCATGAGTTTGTCGGCAACGGGGTCAAGGAAAGTACCAAGCTTAGAAATTTGATTGAGGCGTCTTGCCAATAAGCCATCAAAAAAATCCGTCAGGCTGATGAGTATAAAGATTGCCACCAAAGAATTATTAATCCAAGGTAGGGGTTCGCCCTCTAAATAGTTGGGTTGCAAATAGAACAACATCATAAAGACTGGAATTAATCCAATTCTAGAAAGTGTAAGAATGTTAGGGAGTGTCATCATTAGGAGGTTATTCTATCAAAATTGGGCTTAGTTGTAGAATAAACTTAGGTGTGGCGCGCTCGGCAGGACTTGAACCTGCAACCGCTCGGTTCGTAGCCGAGTACTCTATCCAGTTGAGCCACGAGCGCAAATTTTTCTCAAAAATGTAAAATACTGCGTTACTTATCACCTGCAGTATAAGAAATACTGCCTGGTGAAAAATGCCTTGTATTTTGCATTTTTTAGTAAAAATACTAATTTATCCTTCGCCGTATTAATAATACTGTCTTTGGATAAATGTCTTGTGTATTTATTTTTTTTATTCAAAAAATTTATTTCACTCTAGATACTTAATGTATCGTTTTTTGTATCTCTTGTCTTTTGAACAAAAATCTATATCTCAACATAAATAATGCTAATGCATTTTTTATGCCAAGAGATAAAGCGGGTAATTATCGCCATCTTTCAAACAAAGGTCAAGCAGAGTTTGTTGTTTTTGCAAAAAGATTTACTAATTTGTCGAGCTGCATTAGTCGGGATCCTTTAATCAGAATTGTTGCACCCGAATGATGTTCGGATAAGTGATGATGGAGTGATTCGATGTCGGCAAAATGCTCGCCTTGGTAATTTTTTGCATCTTCGCCAATTGTGTACACCTGATTAACAGAACTTTGCCTAGCGTAGTCACCAATTTCTTGATGAAGATTGCTTGATTCCTCACCCAGCTCAGCCATTGAGCCGAGCACTGCAATTTTTTCGCCAGCGTGCGCTACCAGTGTATCTATAGCAGCTTTCATTGAGTGTGGGTTGGCGTTATAGCTGTCGTCCAGAATTGTAAAATTACCACAGCTCAATAGATTTAATCGACCTTGCTCAGGTGTTGTTAACTCAAGCCCTTGTTTTATATGGTTAATGTCAATACCAAGTTGGATTGCACAAGCTGCAGCAGCGATTGCGTTCTCAATTTGATGCCTACCAATCATGCTTAAAGTTATCGCAGTAGTCTCATTATTGCAGTGAAGGTTAAATTGTAATACACTCTTTTTTTCGACTATATTTGTGGCAAAGATTGCAGTATTATCACCGAATAAAACACAATCTCGATTGCCCGCTATTTTCACCCAAGCGGATTTGTGTGGCGACCCAACATTAATGAAGGCCACGCCTGAGGCTGGTAGTGCGTCAATTATTTCACCTTTAGCCTTGACTAAGTTATCGAGAGATCCAAACTCACCTAAGTGGGCATTATTAGCATTGGTAATAATCGCAAAATTTGGCTTGGAAAGGTGGCATAGGAGGGATATTTCGTTAACGTGATTCGCGCCCATTTCAATCACACAGTATTTATGTTCTTTTTTTATGTTGAGCAGGGTTTTGGGCACACCTAGGTGATTGTTTAAATTGCCTTGTGTACAAAGAGTCGGCGCATCTAGGGATAAGATGTTTGCCAACATGTTCTTGGTGCTGGTTTTGCCGTTGCTGCCCGTGATTGCGATGACTGTTGGCGAGAATGATTGGCGGTGCCAACTGGCGATTGTTCTATAAGCCTCTTCAGTGTTGCTAACGGTAATTGTTGGCAGGCTTGTTGCTAGTTCTTTGTGGGCAATAACAGCTTTAGCGCCAGCATCTTCCGCACATTGAACGAAATCATGCCCATCAAATGATTCACCTTCTAGTGCGATGAATAGCTTCCCTCTTCCTTCCTCCCTCGTATCGGTATAAACCCCATCAAATTCGACATAAGTAGTTGAGCTACCACCAGTGATATCGGCAATGGTTTGGCTGTTAGATGAGAGCATTTTCGGCAACTTGTATGTCGCTAAAAGGCAATACTTGCGTACCAATCGTTTGCATGGTTTCGTGACCCTTTCCCGCAATTAGCAAGCATTCGTCTTCACTCAAAGTGGTAATGGCTGTTTGAATAGCGAGCTCTCTATCCAAAATTACCTCAGCTTCAAAACCTTCTTTAATGCCGACTTGTATATCGTCAATAATGTTTTGAGCTTCTTCATTTCTGGGGTTGTCGTTAGTCAGAATAATACTGTCAGCAAGTTCGCTGGCAATTTTACCCATTTTTGCTCTTTTACCAACATCGCGGTTACCACCACAGCCGAAAAGCACTCTTAGTTTGGATTCTGGATAGTGTTCACGTAGAGTTTTCATGGCATTTTCAAGAGCATCAGGGGTGTGGGCGTAATCAATCCAGATATTATGATTCGCTATTTTCTGCATTCTACCGGGTGGTGGGGTGACTCTACTTAACTGAGGTAGAATGTCGTCGTCACTATAGCCCAAAGCTCTCAGACAGGATAGAGCTGCTAGTGCGTTTGAGAGGTTGAAGCGACCAAGCAAAGGCAACTCAAAGATAAATTGACCGAGTTGGCAGAGAAAGCCTTGGCTGTTAATATGGCAATAACTAAAATCACCAATAGAGAAAGTTATTTGTTTTTTATTAGCGGCAAGACCCAAGAAATAAGTGTGGTTTTCATCATCTTGGTTAACAATTACACATTTTGACTTATCGTCAGAAAACAACTTACCTTTTGCCTCTCGGTAGTTTTCCATGGTATTGTGGTAATCCAGATGATCTTGAGTTAAGTTGGTAAAAATAGCTTGATCAAAGGTCAAACCCGCCACTCTATTCTGTATCAATGCATGGGAGGACACTTCAACCACTGCCACCTCTATGCCCTCTTGACGGTATCGATCAAGTGCTTTATACATTGTTAATATATCTGGCGTGGTGTTGGCGGTTTTTTCATCAGAACCACTGATGCCCAGTGTGCCGATAACACCAGTTTTGACTTTGAGGGCTTCGAGCAGTTGAGAGATGAATAAACTGACCGATGTTTTACCATTAGTACCTGTTATGCCAATTAATTTCACCAATTGTGCCTGTTGATAAAATCTTTGTGCGAGAGTTGATAAGTGCTTGTTTAAGTTATCAATTTGTATGCAGGGAACTGCACATTCTAGGTCGCGTCCTTCGCTAAGAATAACAACACAACCTTTGTCAATAGCTAGCTCTGCGTAGTCACAACCATGACTATTTTCCCCCTGCAGGGCAACAAACGCCTCCCCCTCTGCGAGGTTATCAGTATTGAGTGCAAGTCCGCTAATGTTTATTGAAATCTCAGTATCTTGAATGCCAAGTAATAGTTTTTGTATATCCATTTTGCGGGTAACAGAGATTAAACGATTTTTGCCTGCATCAATGTGTGCATATTGATTGCGCCAACAATCTTATCATTAGCATTAACAACTGGTAGTGAGTTTAAATTATGCTCATCCATCACCTCAAAGGCCACTATTGCTGGCTTATCGGCTTCAATAGATTTGCAATTCTTTGTCATGACTTCGCCAATTGAGAGACTCTTTATGCTGGTGTTTTTTTCCAATACGCGGCGTAAGTCACCGTCGGTAAAAATCCCGAGTAGAGTATTGTCGTTATCGGCAATCAGTACCATACCCAGTGCTTTTTCACTCATTACCAGTAGAGCATCGAGCAGAAAAACATCTTGGGTAACAATTGGTGTGTTGCTGCCAGATTTCATAATGGTTGAGACAAGTGTGAGTAATCGTCGACCTAATGCGCCAGAAGGGTGTGATCTAGCAAAATCTTCAGGCGTGAAGCCACGCGCATTTAGCAAAGTTATTGCTAAAGCATCCCCCATCACTAGGGCGGCTGTGGTGCTTGTCGTTGGGGTTAAATTATGTGGGCAGGCTTCTTGTTCAACACTAACATCGAGGTGAACATTGCTTGCCAGGGCAAGCGTAGAATTTTTATTGCCTGTCATGCTAATAATTTGAGCACTTATTTTGTGAATGCTTGGGAGTAGTTGACAGATTTCGTCAGCTTCTCCTGAATAGGATATAAGAATGACAACATCACTGTCATCGATCATTCCTAAATCCCCATGGCCAGCTTCGCCTGGGTGCACAAAAAAGGCAGGCGTGCCAGTAGATGCCAATGTTGCAGCAATCTTTCGAGCGATGTGGCCTGATTTGCCCATGCCTATTAAAACCACTTTGCCTTGGCAGTCTTGCAAAAGGGCGCAAGCATTAACAAAGTTTTGATCGACCCTATCTTTAAGTTTTAAAATAGATTCGGCTTCTAACTGAATGACAGTTTTTGCTATTTCAATTAACGTTTTTGTCACGACAATTTTTTATGTTGGTAAGGAGGTCTGCACATAAAGAGATTATAAATATTTGAGACCTTTACATAAACTATTTTAAGTTTGATAGTGGAATTTTTTTATTTTACAAAGCAAAATTTTAAAATGATTTATGTAAAGATCTCATCTAGTGCAACTGGGCTTTATAAT
>CAJXHL010000027.1 GCA_913054335.1 uncultured Gammaproteobacteria bacterium
GGAGCGATCGCTGTCGCTTTAAGAAATCAACAAACAGATTAAGGCACGACTTTGGATATTACAATATTATTATTTAATGTTAAACGCCTATTAGATTTCGTTATGTTAAGCGCCAATAACCTCAATATCGAGTTTGTCAGTCGTTTCTTTTAAGCAGTCTTTAAAACTACTTAAAAAAAGTTTCTCTGTTGTTGAATCATGAAGCCATGGCGGCATTGATAAATAAAAGTCTGTTTCGTGTGTGAATTCATCCACATATCGCCAAGTGATGTCATCATTATGTTGACACACAAGTTCTGCAATCAACACATTAGTTATTGATAAGGCTTGTAACTGAGGAATCATTGATAAGGATAGAGTGGAAAACGGAGACTCTAAGACTTTCTGGAAGCGCACCCTGTGTTTGTACAATAAGGCCCTGTGAGTTTCATAAGAGGGGTCAGTTCTGGAGGAAAGAATCATTTTTTCATTGTCTATGTCTTTTAACGACAATTTTGATTTGGCGGCCAACGGATGATTTGTGGGCATCACAAAAACTTCTCTGGCTGAAAGCAGTTTTTTACTAATGATGTTTGAATGGTCAGGCTGCTTAGTATTAAGGGCAAAGTCAACGTTACCTCCCAATAGTGCTTGCGTCATGCCGGCAACCGGCAGTGAGTTAACGTAGAACAACATTTCTGGCTTGAGGTTGTGGATATGCGCAATTACCATAGGCATAATCTCGTTTACAAATGACAAGCTTGCAGTAAATCTAAGAGGGTTAAGCATAAGTTCATTCGAGCGCCCAAAGTTGAGCTGCATTTGAATCTTATCGAGTTGTGTTAATAATTGCTCAACATCGTCCCGTAAACTGTCGGCTCTAGCCGTCGGGAAAATCAAGCCATTTCGGCGTATGAATAAAGGCACACCAACAGCATTTTCTAGTTTTTTGATTAATTGACTAACCGCAGGTTGGGAGACGCCTAAATTTTTCGCAGCAGCTGAAACACTGCCACTTGAAATCACCTCAGAAAAGGCCTCGATATACTTAAACCGATTAATTTTTTGATTTTTAGCCATAAGCTGCAATAATATATAAATAGATATTTACTTTTTACTATATAACTTAATCTTATATAGTGTAAATGTGTTTTAATAGGGTTGCGAAGCTCAAAATCAAAGATTAATCTATCAACAATGTTTAATTAAAGGGGTACTTAGTGGCAACAATTCAAGTTGATGGTCAAGCTATTGAAAGTGTGAATATTCAAAATAGTGATGTTATTTTAAATGGCTGCAGTTCTCCATTGCTACTTAGCTTTCCCCATAGTGGTGAAAACTACCCTGACGACTTCGACCCAAACCCAGACCTGCCTTTTGAGATACTTGACTTCCCCAATGATAAATATGTTGATGAGCTGTATCAAGCACGAAGCGATTTAAAGTTAACTTCCGTTCATGCAAATTTCCCTAGAGCGTATATAGATGTAAATCGCCATCAACACGATATTGATGAAAAGATGCTTGCTGAGGGTGAAACTTGGTATGGTCGTTTACAGCCAACAGGTCTTAAAACCGGCACAACGTTGTTTTGGTCGAAGACTAAAGAAGTATACGACATTTACTCTCGCAGCCTAAGTCATGCTGAATTAAAACAGAGACTGGCAAAGTGTTTTGTCCCTTACCATCAACAAATGACAGAGCAAGTTGAGCAAATGAAAAAGCATCATGGCTGTGCATATATTCTTGATTGCCATTCAATGACACAGTTTGATAGCAAGTTGCGTGGAGGTACACAACGCCCTCAGATTGACATTGGAGATCGACGCGGGCAAAGCTGCTCTTCGGAATTTACGGAATGCGTAGCCGACGCTTATAGCGCCCAAGGTTACGATGTAACAATTAACACTCGCTTTGTTGGTGGCGAAGTTATTTTAAGATATGGCTGGCCAGAAATTAACCAACATATTCTCCAAGTTGAAATTCGTCGTGACCTATATATGAATGAAGAGAATAGAGAGAGAAATTCAAGCTTTCAAAAAGTACAAAACGATTGTGGGGAGGCCTTGAAACAGATAAAAGCCTTTACAGAGAGCAAAATGAACGACTAAATAACTGGTCAATATATAACTACAACTTATATCAGGAAAGCTTAAGTTAATAAGATTGAAGTATGAAGATTGAGCGATTATTATCGAAAATGCCCCTAAACACACTAAGTGCCGATGGGGTCAACAACAATAAAAAAGGAGCAATACAATGAAATTTACAATCAACAAAACTGCTTGGCTCGCCGGTATTTGTACCGCTTTGATGGCAAGCAGTGTCTATGCTGATACGTTGCGAATGGCGTTTCAGGTCTCACCTTCAACGATAGATCCATTTAAAAGCAGCGCCTCGGCAACCGCCTCATTAAACGAACACATTTATGAAGGTCTTATTTCGCGTACCAACCAAAAGCTGTTGGCCACGTCTTACAGTTGGACGGATGACACGACACTTGTAGTCAACCTAAGAAAAGGCGTCAAGTTCCATAATGGCGCTGACTTTACAGCAGAAGATGTCGTTTATAGCTCGTGCCGTATGATGTATAGGGTCGGCGGAAAGAAAAACATGCTCACAAGCGCAATGGGGCCGGTGACTGACGTTGTGGCGATTGATGACTATACCGTGGCCTTCAAAACAGTAGGTCTGTACCCAATACTCATCCAAAAACTTAAGTCTCTGTCTATCCTGGACAGTGGTGATGCCGATCTAGGGCCGACACTTAAGTTTGACAATACTGGTGACTGTGGTATTACTCGTTATCCTACTAAAGCTGAGTTTGAGTCTGGTAAATACGCCAATGGAACAGGTAAATATAAATACGAATCGTTCTCCATCACCGGCGATGCCAACTTGGTACGTAACGATGAGTATTGGGGTGAGCCAGGTAACTGGGAACGTGTAGAAATTCGTTCGGTAGAGAACTCTGGCGCCCGTATGGCTGGATTGCTTGCTGGAGATTATGACTTGATTGAGAACCCTACTGGTGAAGACCTGCTGGCTTTGGATGGCAATCCTGCCTACAGTTACTCAACCGAACCTTCTTGGAGGTCTATTTTCTTGATATTGGATGTGGGCAGTGATGTCGCACCGGGCGTAACAGCTCCAGATGGAAGTAACCCGCTAAAAGACATAAGGGTAAGAAAAGCACTTTCATTATCTATCGATAGAGCTGCAATTGTAGAGAAGTTGATGGGTGGTAATGCAACCGTTGCTAGTCAATTTGCACCAAGCTATCAATATGGTGCTGATTCCTCAATGCCAGATATGGTATACGATCCTGAGTTGGCAAAGAAATTACTAGCTGAAGCGGGTTACGCTGACAGTATTACTATCGACCTCAGAATGCCATCTGGTAAGTATCAAAACGGTACCCGAGTTGGCCAGGCTATAGCGCAGTATTTCACTCGAATTGGTATTACAGTGAATTTGGTGGCTGAACCTTGGTCTTTGTTTAGAAAGGGTCGCTCAGCTCGTGAGTTGGGAGTGTTTATGTACGGATGGGGTCATCCTCAAGGTCCTGCACAAATGATTTCCTATGCATTTGGCACTAGGAACAAGCCTCTAAATCTAGGTGGTAGTAATTACTCTAACTATTCTAGTCCAGAGTTTGATGCAGCTATGACGGCATGGGCAGTAGAAACAGACGAGGCCAAAGCCTTGGAGTATAACCAAGCAGCCATGCGTGTTGCGGTTGAGGATTTGCCAGGAATACCTCTGTACTACCAGCATAGCACCTGGGCTCATACAAGCGACATAACTGTTGCTGGTCGCCCGGATGAACGCACGTTTGCTGACATGGCGAGCAAAAACTAGACACCTGTAACAAGGTATCTAACAAGCCCCTTCACAAGTGTAGTAATACATTTGTGAGGGGTTTTTTATGAACTACTTAAACCATAAATATAATAAAGAAGGGTTACAATCACTTTTTATAAAACTAACAAATAAAACCGCGGCCAGAGTATTTTGGCACCTAAATTATATGAAAAAATTCAAAGTTAGAGGCGCACACAGTTAATGATTACATACATTTGTAAGCGTCTTTGGCAAAGCTGTATATTGGCAGTCATTATGTCACTAATCGTTTTTCTTGGTATGTACGTGGTTGGTGATCCAGTTGAAATGTTGGCGGATGAGGATTGGACCGAGCAGGACAAAATCGAATTGGCTATTGAGCTGGGGGTTGACAAGCCACTTCATGAGCAATACTTTAGTTTTGCAAGCGATATAGTTAAAGGAGATTTTGGTACCTCGTTTGTCTACAATAGGCCAGTGCTCGATCTCATCACTGAGCGCCTTCCTGCAACCCTAGAAATCGCCCTCTTGGCAATGGTTATTGGCCTGGGCATTGGAATCCCTCTCGGAATATTTTCCGGCATAAAAAGCAACTCTCGAGCCTCAAAAGTAATAAGCTTTTTCACAACTGTGGGTTACTCGACACCCAATTTTTGGCAAGCTATAATTTTAATCATGGTGTTTGCAGTTTTTTTGCAGTGGCTACCAGCCTCTGGTAGAGGGCTCACCAACTCAATGTTTGGTATCGAGTGGTCTTTGTTATCGATTGACGGCATACGGCACATGGTTCTCCCGGCAGTTAATCTCGCGATTTACAAAATCTGTATGCAGCAAAGACTTGCTAAGTCTGGAACTCAAGAGATTTTGTATCAAGAGTACATGGTATATGCCAGAGCAAAGGGCATAAGTAGGAGTCGAATCATTAGGCGGCACTTGTTGCGCAATATTTTAATTCCAATTGTTACCATCACTGGCCTAGAGGTTGGAGGGCTTATAGCGTTCTCTACTGTGACCGAAACAATATTTTCTTGGCCAGGTATTGGTAAATTACTACTAGATTCCATTCATATGGTGGATAGACCCGTTGTGGTTGCTTACCTTATTCTAATCACCCTAATGTTTGTCGTTATCAACTTTGTTGTTGACATCATGTATGCATTTCTCGATCCTCGGATTCGCCACCAAAAGTAGCTAACTATGATTAAATTTAAAGAAAAATTCTCAATATTGGGCGAAATTCTCAAGCCAATTTTCTCGGGCCACCCAATTGCTATCGCCGGTTTGATTGGGTTTATATTGTTTGTATTTATTGCCGTTTTTGCGCCTTGGATTGCTCCACAAAACCCTTACGATTTGATGATTTTAGATATCATGGACGGCCTTCTGCCTCCATTATCAAAGCTTGGTAACGGTACAACTGCATGGCTTGGTACAGACGCCTTGGGGCGCGACATTTTATCAACAGTGATGTACGGCTTGCGAATAAGTTTATTTGTTGCGTTTATGGCTGTAACTATTGGAACCTCAATTGGCGTATTGCTTGGACTTTTAGCGGCACTCAAAGGTGGCTGGGTAGAGAGTGTTATTATGCGTGCCGTTGATTTAAAAGTAAGCTTTCCAGGCATCCTCCTGGCACTCATGATGCTGGCCATATTCGGGACCGGAGTCGATAAAATTATATATGCACTCATTATTGGCGTTTGGGCTAGCAAAGCAAGATTAACTCGATCTTCTGCTCTCTCAGAAATGAAAAAAGAGTATATCGACGCGGCGGAAATATCAGGCATTCCACGCTGGAGAATTATGTTGCATTTTCTTCTCCCAAACAGTATTGCTCCGGTGTTAGTTATGGTGCCAATGTCACTTTCTGGCTGTATAGGTGCCGAGGCAACGTTGTCATTCCTAGGTGTGGGCGTTCCAATCACCGAGCCGTCATTGGGGCTGTTGATTGCTAACGGAAACGATTACCTGTTGTCTGGTAAGTGGTGGATTAGTATTTTTCCGGGTACCGTTTTGGTTTTGTTGGTTCTGTGCATTAACGTAGTTGCTGACCGTATTCGTGAGCACAACAATCCATACTTAAAATCTCAGGATCAACAATGAACAAGACGCCTCTTCTGAAAATTAAAGACTTAACAGTTACTTATCCTTGTGGGCCCCAAGGAAAAGATGAGTTTAAGGCTCTTGATCAAGTTTCAATTAACTTAAACGCAGGTCAAATTATAGGAATAGTCGGTGAAAGCGGTGCTGGAAAATCAACCATTGGTAAAGCCATTCTCGGGCTTCTGGATCCGCCGGCAAAAGTGGTAAACGGCGACATCACATTACTCGATAACCCTCTTATCGGTCTTAGTGAAGAGCAATATACATCTATACGCGGAGAAGAGGTTGGTTACATATACCAAAATCCGATGACCGCTCTTAACCCCGTACTTACAATCGGTGAACAAGTTATAGAGGCCATAGAGGCAAACACCAACATGCGCGGAAAAAGTGCTTATAAACACGCCATTGATCTACTAGAGCAATCAGATGTTAGCTTTGCAGAAGATCGCTTAAAGAAGTACCCACATCAGTTGTCGGGCGGGCTTTGTCAGAGAATAGTTTTTGCCATAGCTATCGCCGCCAAACCAAAGCTTATTATTGCAGATGAGCCAACAACTGCCCTGGATGTTACCGTGCAACAATCGGTGCTACAAACATTAATCAAGCTTAGCAAACAAGAGCAAGTTGCGATTATTCTGATTACTCACGATATAGGTGTTGTAGCTGAAACATGCGACTATGTTTACGTTCTAAGGAATGGGAAACATATTGAGCAAGGGATAACAAGTGACGTGCTTCAGAGGCCAACACAAGACTACACCAAGTCTTTAATGGCGTCAGTACCGCTTATAGAAAAACGCCTTCACCGTTTCGCATTAAAGCAACAAGACAACGCAGAGGACACATCCAGAGGTCTTCAATACTTGCGTGAAAAAGAAAAAACAGAGTCTTTAACTAAGGGCCCTATATTAGAGGTTTGTAATCTTTCAAAAATCTTTATTACCCCCTCTAGTATGTTCAAACCAAAAGACTTGTTTACAGCTGTCAATAATGTAAGTTTTACGGTTAATCGCGGAGAAACAGTTGGAATTGTTGGAGAGTCAGGCTCTGGAAAATCAACCATTGGGCGCATGATTTTAGGCTTGGAAGACATAACCGAGGGCAGTGTCATATACCGAGGCAAAGACCTTAAATCAATAATAGATAATAAAGAGCGTCAGAAACATTGCCTGTCAATGCAATGTATTTTTCAAGACCCGTACTCATCCCTTAACCCACGCATGAGTGCAGGAGAAAATATTACTTATGGTTTAAAAGCACATAAGCTAATTGATGGCAATAAAGCCAAATCATTAGCTCAAGACCTTATGTCTCTGGTTGGCTTAAAAAAACAAGATGCCGACAAGTTGCCTCATGCTTTTTCTGGTGGCGAACGGCAAAGAATAGGTATTGCAAGGGCGCTAAGTTATAGGCCTGACTTTATTTTTTGTGATGAACCAACTTCGGCCCTAGATGTCTCTGTGCAAGCGAGCCTGCTTAATTTACTAAAAGATCTTCAAGAGCAGTTCTCATTAACTTTATTATTTGTGAGTCATGATCTAGCGGTAATTCGTCAAATGTGTGACCAAGTGATTGTTATGAAAGATGGAGTGTCTATGGAGATGGGTACAAACGAAAATATTTTCAAACAACCAAAAAGTCCATATACCAAATCTCTTCTTTCAGCCATGCCGGTGTTTAACCCATAGAGCAATAAAGTCATCGTTAACAGCAATTTTATATGTTTGTAAAAAAGTTAGCGGAGTTTTCGTCTCACTCAAGTCGGCCTCGCTTTATAGCGTTGACGGTAGCCGCTTTTTGCTCTCTCCTTTTTGTGATTGAGGCTGTTGCGGATTCTAACAACCTTGTTTCTGCACGCGAAGAGACTTTATCTTTTGGGCAGTTTATCGCTCAAAACAACAATTCACATTACATAATTACAGCGCCCCACGGAGGGTATGACCTAATGACCGAAGTTATTGTTCGTGAGGTCTGTGCTAATATCTTGTGGAGTTGTCTTATTGCTCAAGATTTTCGCTCTAAAAGCCACTATATTAATGTCACCAGACCAACAGAAAAGCTCGGCGTTACAAGCAACAATGAAGCTCCTACCATGCGTGCTTTGCACGTATATGAAGAGTATTTAAGCCAAATATATTTGTTAAATAAGGCGCCTAAACTCTACGTAGAGGTTCATGGAAATAGTCGAAACGAGAGCAAAAACAGAATCGAAATTGCGACGGTCGGCATTAATGGCAACCAAGCGAAGCGAGTTAAACTAATACTTCAAAACGCCATGTCCTCAACAAAACTAACACAATCAATTGCTCTTGAAAATATTGACTATATTTACTACCATGCCACCTCTTCTAAAGCGAGGGGCTCCCTCAGTATAATTAAACCAGCCCTTCATTTTGAGTTTCCTAGAAGCTCCAGAATTACAAGTACAGACGAAGTGATTGCTTTTCTATCTTTGGCTTTGCCCGAGTTGGTGCTTGAGTTATTCCCTTGAGGCAGCTCAAGCTAGTTTAATTTTCACTTTTCATAAATCTTGAGCAACACACAAACACCCCTTTAATGCGGTTAGAATTTTCAACAATAGATGGAGCTTCTGAAAGTTTGTTTCTTGTGTGAGGGAGGGTTTATTAATGGTTAACCAATAAAAACAACACCTATTAAACATGAATTATTAATAGGCGCTACACAAATTGTCAATATGCTTTTTAACTGAGCTTAAAACCTTGGTGCAATCATTTTGCATTTTAGTAAATTGGTCTGATTTTTGTCGAGACTCTTCATCCATGTATAAATCTCGTCTTATTTCAAATTGCAAAGCATGCTGATTGATTTGTGGCCAACCATAGCGAAGTAACATTTCACCACCTGTGTAAATATTATTGAGAGTTACGTCATAGCCACAATCAGAAAAAGCATCAACAACACATTCAGTAAACTGAGGATTACAGGATTGACCGTGGCGGTTCAAAACATCAATTTGAGGTCGCCTCGCACCACCTCGAAGTTTAGAACTAAACTCCGCATAAGAATGACAATCCAGAATGTATGCCATCTTGAATTTCTTTTTCATATCTTCAATACTAGATGCTAGCGCTTGATGAAATGGCACATAACAAGTTGCTATACGTTGTTTCATTTCATCTTGAGACAATTTACGGTCATATAAATCACAACGACCTAATTTTGTCTTCGACCAGAACAATGTTGCACCATTTTCTTTTTGAGAATCGGTAGATAAAAAATGTCCATACCATGATTCTTGGGTTTCCATCATGCTAGGGTCAATATTGTGTTGATGACGATTAACATCGATGTATGTACGAGGGAAATTAGCCCTTATAGCCGGAAGCCCTAATGAACCATGAGAATCAAAAAGCTCATCAACATACTTATCATTTGGAAAATCTATTGTTTCAAACGATAAAGCGGGGTTAGGTAAAAAATCATCTGGATAATTTCCACCACTATGTGGAAAAGTGAGAAGTAGTGGTGTAGTATTATTTGAGGCATATTGAGCTGTAATGCTTTGAATACTCTCACCGTTACACAATATTGAGGCCATGTAATATAAGATTGATTATTAATTGGAACTCTAGCATACACTAAAGGCCCAAATTCTCTCCGATGTTTGAGGGGGGGGTATTAATGGTAGTAAATGGTTGTTCGGGCCTCTCCTTGGGCGCCATCATCAAATCAAGTAACGCGTTCGAGTGTGATTTATTGTACAATCGCCTAAATTTTGCCGTGTAAAAAATGAACTCAAAGACAAAGCAACCACTTGTTGGTATTGGCCTAATGTTAGGTGCAATGCTGGTCATCCCCATGCTGGATATTCTGGCAAAAATGTTGACAGAGGATTACCCAGTGTTACAGGTTACTTGGGCGAGGTTTGTGTTTCATACGCTTTGGCTATTGCCATTGTTGATTTGGAATAAATTACACTGGTGGCGCATGCCCAACCGTCCACGTATTCAGCTGCTTCGTAGCCTGATGCTTACCTTTGCTACCTTGTTTTTCTTTGCGGCAATTCAGTCAAATCCAATACCGAATGTGCTTACGATGCTTTTTGTGTCGCCTTTGATTGTTGCAATACTGGCGCCTTTGATTTTGGGCGAGCGTTTTGACACCACCATTGCGACAGGTGTACTGTTTGGCTTTGTGGGCATTGTGGTTGCTCTTCAACCCGATACCGAACAATTTCAACCAAGCTTGCTATTAGGTCTGGGGGCGGGCGTGTGTTATGCTTTTTATATTATCTCAACAAGAAAACTTAGTTTGAGTGCACCACCTTTGCTTACCTTGTTTTATACTGCTTTGGTCGGCACAGTCGTTCTCAGCCCTTTGGTTGTATTTGTCTGGGTTACTCCCAGCCCAACAGCGCTGTTGCTGATGGCCTCAATGGGCCTTGTTGCTGCTACTGGGCACTTTTTACTCATCAAGGCCTTTGAATATGCAACGGCATCAGAGCTTAGCCCCTTTAATTATTTTGAGATTGTAGGCGCCACTATCCTTAGTTACCTATTCTTTGATTTTTTACCAAGTAATCAGGGGCTTGTCGGCCTTGCTTTGGTTGTTGCGAGTGGTCTCTATGTTGCGCGTAGAACAATAAAAATCAATAAGGTTCGTAAGGAACAGGAAAAGACCATAGAAATTCCATAAGCTGGCAGAGTTGCTTACTTAGAGCGGTGCCGCACCACCTTCTGCAATTCTCTTGTCAACGAAGGCACTGAGTGCGTCATTAATACCCTCATCAAGTTTTGGCTCTTCGTAGTCTTTGAGCATTTGCTTCCAAATTTTATTGGCGCGTTGCGTGGCCGTTTTAGAACCGTCTTCTTGCCATGATTCAAAATTTCGCCAATCAGACAAAAGCGGACTGTAGAAGGCGGTTTCATAGTTCTCCATGGTTTGAGTGGCACCAAAGAAATGATTGGCCGGCCCCACTTCAGCAATTGTTTCAACCCCAAGCGTTGATTTATTAATTGTTGCTGGCTGCATAAAAGCCATCATCATTTGAATCATTTCAGCATCAAGGATGAGTTTTTCGTAAGAAGCACAGAGACCACCCTCTATCCAGCCGAGACCGTGCTTTACCCAGTTAACTTGCCCTAGTAGACATGCCCATAACGACATTTGTGACTCGTAGGTTGCCTGCTCGTCAGGCGCATTCGAGGCGTTCGCATTCGAGGCCCTTAATGGTACGTTGTATTTTCTGGCCAGTTGGCCCGAGGCAATGGTGGCTTGAGTGTACTCTGGTGTACCAAAGGCCGGCGAGCCAGACTTCATATCAACATTAGAAGTAAAACTACCATAAACAGCGGGCGCCCCAGGCTTAACACATTGATGAAAAGCAAGCCCAGCCAAGGCTTCAGCATTTTGTTGCACAAGGGCGCCAGCAATAGTAATTGGCGCCATTGCGCCGGCTAAAGTAAACGGGGTGTAAATCACAGGCTGGTTACGTAGAGCCATCTCGATTGCGCCCTCGAGCAGCGCTTTGTCATAGACCAGCGGCGAGTTGGCGTTCACCACCGTTGTCAGCGAAGGCTCTTTCAGCAGTGTGGCTTCATCGATGCCTCTAGAGATGCGCACAATTTCGATTGCATCCAGCATGCGTTCACTACCTAGTGCATAGCCGTGCAATGGCTTGGTGGTTAATCGAGCCATTGCAGAAACCGCCTTAAGATGGCGAATATTAACAGCAACATCGCAAGGCTCAACAGGGTAGCCACCTTGGGCGTGGACAGTGTTAAGGTGCTCACCAAGCCTTATCAAGTTACAATAATCTTCAAAATTTCCTGGTATTCTGCCCCTGTCCAAATCGGAAACATTGGGCGTACTAGAGACAATGGAATAGACCACGCTGCGGCCACCAACATTAACATGACGCCCTTGGTGGCGACCGTGAAGCGTAAACTCGCTCGGCGTCGTCGCTATTTTCTCCATGATAAATTCAGGATCGAAACGAACTCGCTGGCCGTCGACATCGATATTGGCGCCAGCAACTCTTAATATTTCCACCGCTCGAGGAGACTGGATATTCATACCAGTATCGCGCAACACCTTGAGGGAGGCTTGGTGTATAGACTCTATCTCGTCGTCAGAAAAAATCGACATCGGCGTATAAGGATTTTCCAACTGCCGATAGGGAGCTTGTTGAAAACTATGCACAACCCTTTTTTCTTTGGAACGACCGCGCCTCATGAAAACCTCCGATTATCCTTGTGCAAATTATAGGACTTTTTTTGTATTGGCAAAAGAATAATGTTTGTGATTTTTTCAAGAATTTGTAGCACTATTTTTCATCTAAGAGGCGATTTTATAGGGCCTGCCTGGCCAAGTGGTTTTTGTTAGGTGGTGTGGCGCGTATAATGGAAAAAAGAACAAAATGAACCTAAACAAGGACTATGAACTGGCGATTATCAACCGAGAAAAAATTTGAAGATTTTTCTGACTGGGTTTTTGAGAATTCAAAAAAAACAATATTTTTAGTGTTGCTTTCTGTCGCAGCGCTTGGTTGGCAGCTGCCATCATTGACCATGGACACCTCAACCGAGGGCTTTTTGCACAAGTCCGACCCAATGCGTATCGCCTATGATGTCTTTAGAGACCAGTTTGGTCGAGATGAGAAAGTGTTGTTGGCGATCAAAACAAGCAACATATTTGATATTGATTTTCTGCATAAACTTGAGAGCTTTCACGAAGCTTTAGAAGCGGAGCTGCCCTATATTAAAAAAGTAAATTCATTAATTAATGCCAGAAATACTTATGGTGTTGAGGGTGAATTGATTGTTGAGCCTTTAATTAATCAACTGCCCACAACACAAATAGCCGTGGATGCATTGAAGAAAACCGCTACCGCTAATAAGCTTTTTGACAACCTGCTCTATAGTGAGGACTACACGATGACGGTCATCACCATTGACACCCAAACCTATGCTGGGGGAATTGAGGGCGATGCACTTGGCGAGTTGGATTTTGAGGATGAATTGGACTTTAGTTTTGAAGTGGACTCAACTGTTGAATCTGCGCCCAAAGCATATCTTAGTGACGCCGAAAATGACGAGATAATCATAATGGCGCAACAGGTCATGTCACGTTATGATGCCGAAGATTTTGTAATCTATATTACTGGCTCTGCAGCCATCGCTGGAATCTTTAAGCAGGCATTAAGTAGTGATGCTGAGACTTTTATCAGCCTGATGATGGTTATCATTATGGTCGTCCTGTTTGCCCTTTTTAGGCGGCTGTCGGGTGTATTATTGCCCTTATGTTGTGTAGCCCTAACGTTGGTATCCACACTCGCGTTGATGGCAGCCTTCTCAACTCCCTTCACCATGGTCACCCAGATCATGCCAACCTTTTTATTGGCCGTAGTGACCAGTGCCAGCATCCATTTGCTGGCTATATTCTATAAAGATTATGACAAAACAAACAATAAAAAAGCATCGTTGCGTTATGCGATGGGGCATTCGGGTTTAGCTATAGCCATGACATCACTAACGACTGCTGCGGGCTTGTGGTCCTTCTCTTTCTCTGGTGTGTCGCCTGTGGCAGATCTTGGTCGCTTTGCCAGTAGCGGTGTTTTGTTGGGTCTATTGTTTACTATGGTGTTTCTGCCGGCACTTATCTCATCCGTTAAAATAGTTAGTCGCCAAACAAAAACTAATAACAACGGCTTTACTTTTATGGATCGGGGGCTTTTGGGTATTAGTAAGTTTGCCACAGGCCGAGCAAAACTAATTGTTATCACCAGTTCAGTGCTAATTGTTTGCGCCATTTTTTTTGCCACACAACTCAGATTTTCCCATCATCCACTAAAGTGGTTGCCGGAAGATAATTTTGCCCGCATTGCCACAGAAACGGTTGATCAAACTCTTAATGGCTCGCTAACACTCGAGGTCATTATTGACACCCAAGAGACAAACGGCCTATACAATCCAGCCGTTTTACGAGCAATTGACAAAATAGCTAACAACATCAATACAATTGCTACCGGCGATATGTTTGTCGGCAAGGTTATTAGTTTTGTTGATATTATTAAAGAAACCAACCGAGCGTTGAATGAAAATAGGCCTGAGTTTTACTCCATACCAGATGACGCAGATTTAATTGCCCAAGAGTTTTTGCTTTTTGAGAGTAGCGGTAATAATGATCTTAATGAATTTGTGGACGACAGTTATTCAAAGGCACGAATAACACTTAAAGTGCCTTGGAACGACTCGCTTGAAGGCAAAGCATTTATTGATAGGGCGCAAGTGTATTTTGACCGTGAGTTTGAAGGCTTGGCAACCGTAACCTTTACCGGGATTGGTACACTGATGACAGTCATCTTTGAGCAGGCTATATACAGTAGTGCAATTAGCTATTTATTGGCTTTTACGTTGATTACAGTGTTGATGATGCTGTTGGTTGGTAGCATAAAGATTGGTTTGATTAGCATGATACCGAACTTGCTGCCAATCCTGTTTCTGGCAATGATCATGGTGATTTTCAAAATGCCGCTGGACATGTTTACATTACTCATTGGCGCTATAGCATTGGGCTTAGCTGTTGATGATACGGTGCACTTTATGCACAATTTCAGGCGCTATGAAATGCAGTATAACGATGTTGATAGGGCAGTAGAGCTAACATTAATGGGTACCGGAAGAGCCATCACCCTAACCTCTATTGTTTTGGCGCTGGGCTTTTTGGTATTGACGTTTTCCAGTATGAACAACATGTTTAATTTCGGCATTTTGACAGCAAGTGCGATCTTGGTGGCACTGCTGGCCGACTTTTTCTTAATGCCGGCAATTATGAAGTTGATTATCAAAAGCAAGCAAGACTTATAGCCTTCACAGAAAAAAAGGCGCCATTGGCGCCTTTTCAGTACTTGGGCGAAAAAACTATGCTTGCGCTTGCGCCATTACTTCTTCAACAAAGTTATCGACTTTCTTTTCGATGCCTTCGCCTACTTCGAAACGAACAAAAGACTCAACTTCGGCATTGTTTGCTTTCACAAGCTTGCCAACCGTTGTGTCGGGGTCTTTAACAAAAGATTGGCCGTAAAGCGTCACTTCATTAACAAACTTTCTCATTCTACCAACAATCATTTTTTCAATGATGTTGTCAGGCTTGCCGCTTTCTTTGGCTTGCTCGATAAAGATTGCCTTTTCTCTTTCAAGAAGGTCGGCAGAGAGCTGGTCTTCGCTAATGCATTCTGGCTTAGAGGCGGCAATATGCATTGCAACGTCTTTCGCTAAGTCAGCGTCATTGCCCGAAAGCACACTTACCACAGCAATTCGCTCACCGTGCTTGTATGCGCCGATAACGCCATCTCTTGTTGTGATTGTTTGAACACGTCTAACAGAAACATTCTCACCAACTTTAGCGATAATGTCTTCTCTTGCTTTTTCAACAGTTTCACCAGACTCAAGTGTTTGAGTCAAAAATACCTCAATGTCTGCCGGCTGATTTTTAAGCGCCAAAGCGCCCAATGTGTTAACAAAGCCAATGAAGGCGTCGCCCTTGGTTACAAAGTCAGTTTCAGAGTTAACCTCTAAAATAATGGCGGTCTTTTTGTCATCACTCAAAGAAACGTTTACAAGGCCTTCAGATGCAATACGACCCGCTTTTTTAGCGGCTTTTGCGGCGCCTGACGCACGCATTAGGTCGATTGCTTCTTCCATATTGCCATCAGTTTCCATCAGAGCTTTTTTGCAGTCCATCATGCCTGAACCTGTTCTTTCTCTTAGTTCTTTAACTAAAGCGGCTGTAATTGCCATATTTTATCTCCTGTTATTACGCTTCTTTGCTTTCAGTAGTTGTCTCGTCAGCTGGCGCAGCAACAACTTCGGCTGTTACAGGCTCGCTAGCAGGGGCTACAGCTTCAGGGGCTGGCGTCTTGTCTACTGCAGGCTTTTTTGCAGCGGGTTTAGTGCTTGCTTTGGCCGTGGCTTTTGGAGAGGCTTCAGGGGCTGGCGTCTTGTCTACTGCAGGCTTTTTTGCAGCGGGTTTAGTGCTTGCTTTGGCCGTGGCTTTTGGAGAGGCTTTTGGGGTGGCAAGAGAGGCTTTTGCCTCTAGTACAGCGTTTGCAATTTCTCTCGCATAGTAACCGATTGCTCTAATAGAGTCGTCGTTGCCAGCAATAACGTAGTCAATGCCGTCAGGGCTGTGATTTGTATCAACAACACCAATGATTGGCAAGTGCAATGTGCGCGCTTCACGAACGGCATTTTTTTCATGACCAATGTCAATCACAAAAACAACATCAGGAATGCCGCCCAAATCTTTGATGCCACCCAAGCTACGCTCAAGTTTTTCCATCTCTCTGGACATCATCAAAGCTTCTTTTTTATTGAACTGGGTGAAGTTCTCTTCTGCTAGGAATTCAAGGTCTTTAAGGCGCTTGATTGAGGCCTTAATGGTTTTGTAGTTGGTCATCATTCCACCTAACCAGCGATGGTTGACGTAAGGCATGCCACAACGGATAGCCTCTTCTTTAATGATGTCGCTTGCCGCTCTTTTTGTGCCAACAAAAAGAATAGAGCCGCCAGCAGCTGCAGTCTTGCTCACAAAGTTCAATACATCATTGAACTGAGGCAGTGTTTTTTCTAGATTGATGATGTGAACACCGTTACGTGTTCCGTAGATGAAAGGTTCCATTTTTGGGTGCCAAAAACGGCTGCGGTGACCAAAATGTACACCGGCCTCTAACATTTTCTTCATTGACGCTTTCGCCATATTTTTCTCCTGGGTTCAAGAAGTCTTTTGACTTCCTCTTCCACATCGCCTAACAACCAACCCCTTTATTAAAGGGCACCCTGATTGTTATTGGGGGCTTCTGTGTGATACGTTAAATAATCAAGCACCAACAAAAGTTAAATGCTTGTGTTTTTTATTTAACAATAACGCCTTTGTTGTTATCGTTAAAAGCAAAGTATTATCCCATACTTTTATATGTGTGGCAAAAGTTAGTTAATAATGCTTTTTTGTTTATTTATCATAGGGCTTTTCCTTTGGGCTGCGCAAAGCTAGGTGAAGGCTCTTTTGTTCTTTTTGCTTATAAAATCCGTATTAAATTTTCTATATCCGAGGAAAAATAACTGGCTATTTTTTGAGCCCAGTTTCAAAATCTAGTCTGAAGACGTCTAAAGGCCTAGCGCGACGCTCCAGTTTTGCCCTTAAAACGGCGCCCTCCCAACCAATCCAGAAAAGTTCGGCTTTTGCAGTGCAATTAATATATGGCGGTATTTCACCCCTAGCTTGAGCAGCCAATAAACAAGTTTCTGTCTTTTTTTGCCACTTGTAAAACACATCGCTGAGTCGTTGTCTAAAAACATCCGGAAGGGTGTTTATTTCTTGGCCAAGGTTGCCAATCAAACAACCCCGGTTATAATCATGTCGCGCCATATTAGAGCGCGCCTTTATGATAAAGTCGCCAATACGCTCTAACGGTGTAAGGGCCTCGTTTAAATACGATCGATCTAGCATTTTGGTAAAAAAATCACTGTAAGCGTCAATCACGGCTAGGCCAAATATTTCTTTACTGCCAAAATAGGCGTAAAAAGAGCCTTTGGGCAAGCCCGCATTCTTCGTGATCTCATCCAACCCTGTTGCCTCAAAACCTTTCTGAGTTAAAAGAGAAACACCGGCAAATAATAGAGAAAGGTGGTTTTCTTCAGTCTCTTTTAGATTCTTTTTAGGCCTGCCACGCAGTTGTTTTGTAATAATTTCTTTACCCATAAGTTTTGGCATACAAAAAGCCGTCCAGTATATTAAATACATTGTTTGCGCTAAAGCTTTGGCAAAGGCCACTGTAACCTTTTTTAATCATAGCCTAACCAGGTGGCTCATCCATTAGACACAAAATTATTGAATGGTGTGCCTGATAACGGGGAAGCACGGTATTAATAAAAGTAGCCACATTTGAGAGTCGGTCAAATATAAACTCTTGAGAGTATTTATCGTCAATGCCGTCTACTTTAGCCGCAGTGGCGCTTTCAATTAGTCGCCAAGCCGCGGTGATTACACTGGCCATCATTAAAAAATCAAACGCAATACCACCCAGCAGTTTTTTGTTGCTCTTGTTGTTTAGTATAAGATTTGCGGTCGCCTCTAATGCTTCGACGGCTTGTTTATAGCTTTCTGCTTGCATTTTAGTGAGAAAGGTGGTGAGCGTGCTGGTGTCGATCAAAGTCATTTCTTGAATGAGTTCTTTAATCGCACAACCGTCATCGTTTACCACTTTTCGAAAGACCAAGTCCATCGCCTGAATGCCATTCGTGCCTTCGTATATGGGCAGAATTCGGGCATCACGAAACAATTGACCAGCACCGGTTTCTTCAATATAACCAGCACCACCGTGGCACTGGATGTTGAGATTCACAACCTCTTGCCCAATCTCAGTACACCAACCCTTAACCAAGGGTGTCAACAGGCCAACTCTGCGTTTATGCATCTCAGCTTTTTTGGTTGTGCTTATTGCTTTGGATTGGTCAACTTCCGCACAGGCATAATAGGTCAAGGAGCGCGCACCATCCGTAAGAACCTGCATAAGGCTCAGCATGCGTTTTACGTCTGGGTGTCTGATAATTGGGCCGGGCTCTTTAAAGCCAGGCGCAACACCTTGTATTCTGTCATTACAATATGCAAGCGCTTGCTGGCATGCTCGGTCCGCTATTGAAACACCCTGAAGGCCGACTGTAAGGCGAGCGTTATTCATCATCGCAAACATACACTCCAGTCCTTTATTTTCTTGTCCAATCAGATAGCCTACCGCGCCAGATTTTTCGCCATAACTCATAACGCAAGTTGGGCAGCCATGTATGCCTATTTTCTTTTCAAGTGAAACAGCCTTGCAGTCGTTCTTTTGGCCTAGCTTGCCTTCTGTGTCTGTCAGCATTTTTGGAACCAAGAAAAGAGAAATACCTTTAACACCTGCCGGTGCGTCAGAAAGCCTGGCTAGAACAAGGTGTGCAATGTTCTCGGCCATGTCGTGATCACCCCATGTAATAAAGATTTTTTGACCTTTAATAAGATAGTGGTCATTTTCACGCCATGCTTTGGTTTTAAGCACCCCCAAGTCTGACCCCGCGTCAGGTTCTGTTAGGTTCATTGTCCCAGTCCAGTTACCACTAATCAGCTTTGGGAGATAGATACTCTTTATCTGTTCCGTAGCTCCATAGTTGATTGCCTCAATGGCGCCTTGAGTTAGTAGTGGGCACAGACCCCAAGACATGTTTGCAGCATGCCACATCTCCTGGGTGCTGACAGCAAGTACAAACGGCAAGTCCTGGCCGCCATACTTGGGGTCGAACTGCAAAGAGCCCCAGCCACCATTAACATACTCTTGGTAAGCCTCCTTAAATCCGTTGGCGGTGCTAACAACACCCTCTTGGTTAATTGATACACCTTGTTCGTCACCACTTTTGTTGATTGGCGCAAGCTCATCCCTTGCTAGCCGGCTAGCTGCCTCTAAAAGTGTGGGAACAATCTCGGAAATATCACTATTTTTCAGCAGCACCTCATTCACAAGGAACTGCATTTCATTTACTGGGGCTGCGTACATAAACATTAGTTATTGGATTCCTGTGAGATGATTGCACGCAAGGTGTGCTTTTGAATTTTTCCTGTCGCTGTTTTGGGTAGGGGGCCAAAAACAACTTTTTTCGGTCTTTTAAATTTAGCCATATGGTCTTTACAAAATTGAATCAGGAGATCTTCAGTGATCACCGACTCAGGCCTAAGCTCAACAAAGGCGCAGGGCACCTCCCCCCAAAGCTCATCGGGCATGGCAACCACGGCCGCTTCGCCGACATCAGGATGTTTGTACAATACATTTTCAATCTCAACGGAGGAGATATTTTCACCACCGGAAATAATAATGTCTTTTGAGCGGTCTTTAATTTGTATATAGCCGTCAGCATGCACAACAGCTAAGTCACCGCTGTGAAACCAGCCACCTGCAAAAGCCGCATCGGTTGCTTCAGGGTTGTTTAAGTAGCCCATCATGCAGGTGTTGCCACGAATGACAATTTCACCGATAGTTTCGCCGTCAAAAGGCACTTGATTGCCACTATCTTGGTCAATGACACTAACATCTTCGGTCATTGGGAAGCGCACACCCTGCCTTGATCTTAGCTGAGCCTGCTCATCACTTGATCTTGACTGCCACTCTGTCTGGGGCGCGGCTTGAAGAATGTGGCCGTAAGTTTCGGTAAGGCCATAAACGTGCATAACGTCAAAACCCATTGCCATCATGCTTTCTAGCACCTTGACTGGTGGCGGTGCGCCTGCAGTCATGACGTGAATCGTGTGCTTAAAAGATTTTTTGATACCGTCAGGCGCATTGGCCAGCATGTTAAGCATAATAGGCGCACCGCCAAAGTGCGTAACACCATGTTCTTCGATTTTACTGAACACTACCTCAGGTATAAAAGTGCGGAGACAGACAATCGTTCCCGCGACAGCAGCCATGGTCCAGGCGTGGCCCCAGCCGTTACAATGAAACATCGGCACGCTGTACAAATACCTTGGATGGTTGGGTAGCTGCCAGCCAATAACGGTGCCCATACTCATCAAATACGAACCACGGTGGTGATAAACAACCCCTTTTGGCCTGCCAGTAGTGCCCGAGGTGTAATTAAGTGAGAGAGGGCTCCATTCATTTTCAGGGCGTATCCATTCGAAGCCGGGGTTGCCTTTGGAGAGCACGCTTTCGTAATCTGGTGCGGTTATATTGATTGTTGATTTCGAGTTAGCGTGTGGGTCGTTTATCAAAATTACCCGAGGTTTATTTGTAGATTTTACTAAAGCAGCTTCAGCCACTTCTCCAAGCTCAGCATCAACAATAAATATTTTTGCGTTGCCATCGTCCAAAATATAGGCAATAGTTTGTGCATCCAAGCGTGTGTTAATGGTGTTTAAGACAGCGCCAGCCATTGGCACAGAAAAATGTGATTCGTACATCTCGGGTGTATTAAAAGCAAGAACAGCGACAGTATCACCTTTGGCAACACCCAGGCCCACAAAGGCATCGGCCATTTTAACACAGCGCTCTCTCAAAGCCCCCCATGTAAGCGTTTTATCCTCGTAAATGAGTGCAGTTCTGTGACCGAATACATCTGCAGTGCGGTGCAGAAAAGAGACAGGGGTGAGAGGTATAAAATTTGCCGAGTTTTTTTTCATGGAGCTAGTTCCTAAGGGTTTGGCCTGCATCAAGCATACTAATGATGCGCGCTTGAGTTTCTGGGGTCTTGGCTAAACTTATAAACGACGCTCGCTCTGCATTAAAAAGGTCTTGTTCAGTGACCAGAACGCCCTCGTTACAGTTCCCGCCAGTGACTATTCTGGCAACCTCGATGCCAACTGTTTGATCATGAGGCGTTAAGAGTCCTTTCTCAAGGTTTTTTGATAACCATAACTTCATTTCTTCAAAATGTGTTTTCCCAGTTAGTCTTAACGGCTCTCTTTGCGGTATTTTTGTTACTTCGGAGAGCGAGGAAAGAGCAATGCCCAACATATGGTCGCGGTTTACATGAACGCTATCGGTCGGCCTGCTGAAAGCAAGTTTTTCAGCCTCTAAAGGAGAGTTTGCAAGTTTTCCAAGGCCAATATTCATAAAGGCATTCCATGCAGCTTGTCGAGAGTCTCCAAGTTTTTCATTCCATCGATACAGAACTTCTTTGCAACCACCACCAGCCGGTATCAGGCCTACGGAAGATTCGACAAGCCCCATCACAGAGTTGGTGTTGGCTATTACTTGATCGGTATGCAGCACGACCTCAAAACCACCACCTATGGACATACCAACGGGCGCCGATACTACGGGTAGGTTGCTGTCACGCATTTGGAGCATTGTATTTTGGAAGTGCTTGAGAAAGTCGTCAAGTTTCTGATAGTCGTTCATTTCAAAACATTCACGAACACTCCAAAGACTAACCCCGCACGAGAAATGCTGAGAATCGTTGTGCACAACAACCCCCCTCAACCCTCTTTTTTCGGCCTCATAAACAGCGTCCGACAAGATGTCTAAAGAACCACTATCCAGCGCATTGGCTTTAGAGTGAAACTCCACCACGGCGGACTCTTTGTATTCATACCAACTTGCGACAGCATTACTATTTTCAGCCTTTAATGTTTGTTTGAGTTCTGAAAGCCTGAGCACATCGTTGGAGCGTGTTATGGGTGCATAGATGCCAGTTTCTTGAAGGACTTGTAAACCTTCGACTGACGCATTGTAAAAGTTATTTTCAAGATTTTTTAGCAAAAAGGCCGGCACAAGTCTGCCCTCCTCCGTGAGTCTCTTAATAAAATACTCGTGACCGATGTTGTCAAGCAGTTCAAAGGGGCCCTTGATCCAGTTGTAGCCTAACTTCATAGCATCATCAATATCTGCGGGATTGCTGGTTACATCTGGCAGCAGAGAGGTTGCATAACAAAGCACTTCTGACAACACTTTCCAGGCAAACTCGCCGTATGGTCCGCGGTCTTGAAGCAGCACTTTAACGCCTTCCTTTTCACTCTTTTCTAGCAAGTCTGACTTGATCCTAGCAAAGGATACGTATTCGCCACTGTTAAAATCAATAGCTTTTCTGTCGCTTCCAGTGCCTTGATAAAAACCCTGATTGTTCTTGTTGCCAGTTTGGCCGTTAGCAACCATGCTGGCAATAAATTCGTTTGTTTTAGCGTATTTGTGAAAAGGGTCGTTGTTAGGAAGAATGTTAACCAAACTTTGAGCAACATCCACCATTAGGTCGATGCCAATTAGATCGTAAAGTCCAAATACGCCGGTTTTTGGAAAGCCAAACGGTCTGCCAAACACTGCATCGGCCTCAACAGGAGATAAGCCGATTTCAAAAGCAATATTGAGCGCACATTGGATTGCAAAAACGCCAACCCTGTTTGCTAAAAAGCCCGGCTTATCCTCACAGAGGATAACACCCTTACCAAGCTGTTTTTCACTAAACTGGCTCAAGGTGTTAATCACTTCGTCAGTTGTTTGGTCTCCTCGGACAAGTTCAAGCAAGCGCATAAAGCGCACAGGATTAAAAAAGTGGGTGATGGCGAAGTGTTGACAAAACGAATCTGGCATACCCTCTGTCAAAAAAGCAATTGGGATTGTTGAAGTGTTTGAGGTGATGATTGTATCAGCGTCACAACAATCAATTAAACTCCTATATAACTGTTGTTTTATCTCAAGCCTCTCAATAATAGCTTCCGCTACCCAGTCACAATCGGCAAGCTTGTCAAAGTCGTCT
>CAJXHL010000028.1 GCA_913054335.1 uncultured Gammaproteobacteria bacterium
AGTCTTGCTTAGAGGGTTGCAAGGTTTCCTGAATAAGAAGCACGCCCATTCTGACAAATTCGACGATTTCGCTGAAATCTTCCGCATTATCTTCGCTTTCAAGCAACTCGGCATCCAGTTGAGAAATTTCACTAATGTCCTTTATCATTTCCAGCACCTCTTCATCGCTAGCTTGCACTTCGCTCAAGCCAAGGCCGACCAAAAACCCCTGACACCACTCAACCAATGTATGCGCTTGTTCGCGCAGCGAGTGAGCGTCATCTGCAATCAACAAGGCAAAGCTAAGGGTTGGATCAGCAAGTTGTTCATTGGTGCTGTTGAAAATCTCAGCAAGTCGCCCAAAGGCTTCTTTTTCGCTAAGATTATTAAGATCGATATTAACCAAGACCTCACCTAGCCAGTCATCGATAGTCACATCGGGCTTGACGCAAGCAAAACCACAAAGAATGCCATGTGCAGAGCTAACGGTGTCGTCTGTATTGAGGCCGTGCAATACATCTTTGACGATATCGTAGTCAATTGCTTCGCTCATCAGTTACGCCTTGCCCGCCAAAACCACCATCACCGCCATTCTAATGGCGATGCCATTGGTTACTTGTTGTAGGATGACGGATTGAGGGCCATCAGCAACCCCAGAGTCAAGCTCGATGCCGCGATTAACAGGGCCTGGATGCATAACGATTGCTTCCGGCTGGGCTAATTTAAGTTTTTCTTCGGTGATACCATAAGTTTTAAAATAGGCCTGTTCATTTGGAATGTCAGCGGCCACCATTCTTTCTTTTTGTAAGCGAAGTGTCATCACCACGTCAACACCATCAATGCCCTCTTGTAAGTTGTCAAGACGACTAATGCCTTCTGTGAGTGTGCCCTTATATTGCAAATATTGAGGCGCTACTAGGCGAATGTCTTTAACGCCTAGCGTGCTAAGTGCTTGAATGTCTGAATGCGCCACACGTGAATGACGAATGTCACCAATAATTGCCACCGATAAATCCTCGAATGAACCCTTGTGCTGGCGAATGGTCATCATGTCTAGCAACGCTTGTGTTGGGTGGGCGTTAATGCCATCACCGGCGTTAATAATGGCAACACCGTCGATGTTGCTGGCAATGCGATGCGGCAAGCCGTTTTTTTTGTGGCGGATAACGAACATATCAATTTGCATCGCTTTAAGCGTTTGCATGGTGTCCATCAGTGTTTCGTTTTTCTTGGTCGCCGAGTTCGCAAGGTCAACGTTGATGGTGTTAGCGCTGGTGCGTTTGGCGGCAATTTCAAAGGTGTTTCGAGTTCGAGTTGAAGGCTCGAAAAATAAATTTGCCACCGACATGTCGTCTAACGCCTTTGATTTTTTTAGATTGCCTTGGCCGTCCAACAGGTCGTCTGCAACATCAAGAATGTGCTCGAGTTCTTTTTTAGGAAGGCCTTTTAAGCCCAATAGATGGATGAGTTTTCCGGAGGCGTCTAGCTGAGCGTCGTTGCTAATCGATTCAGGATTCATTGAGCCAAGTTTGTAATATGAGTTGAGCAGAGCGCATATCAACATCGCCTCTATCGGCGTTACTGTGCTCGTAGTGCCATTTTAATTGGTTTTTTGCTTCTGAAGAGGATAAATATTCGTCGACAAAGGCAACTTCTGTATCGAATCGTTCAGACATTTTTTTGCCAAACGAGCGAGCAATAAAAGTCATTTCTTGCTCTTTGCCCTCTTTGTCGTAAGGCAGGCCGACAACAAAAAGATTCGCAGGGTGTTTGGCGATAATGTCTTCGATTGCACTCCAGTTGGTAGAGCCGTTCTTATTGTGTCTTACCGTATCGATACCGTTGGCTTGAGACGTTAGGCTGTTGGCAATTGCTATGCCGGTTCGTTTTGTACCAACATCAAAACCAAGATAGGTTTGAATGGTCATTGCAGTCTTTGAAACAACTCGTAGCCGACGTAGCCGTCAGCAATCATACCAATATCTCTTTGAAAGTTTTTGGCAGCAGCGCGGGTTTTTGGGCCTGCAATACCATCAGCTTCGCCCGCATCATAACCGAGTAAGCTAAGCGTTTGCTGGATTGCCACAACATCATCCCTTTTAAGTAGCGGCTCATCTATCGGTGTGGCTAGTAGTGCGCCTCCACCACTTAGCCTGTCTGCCAAATGACCGATCGCTAACGCGTATAAAGTGGAATGGTTCCAGCCTAGAATAGAGCGGAAGTTTTGATAAACAAGAAAAGCCGGTCCTTTGTAGCCCATTGGCAAAATCAATGAAGCGCCCATGCGCGATTTCGGCAAACTAGAGCCATTGGCACGGCGAACGCCGAGTGCCTGCCATTCATCAAGTTGTTTTTGAGTATTGAGTCCAACATTTTCATAGTTAAAGCTCTCTGTAAGGGTAACCTCTCGCCCCCATTTTTCGCCGCGATTCCAGCCGAGGCGCTCAAGGAAATTGGCAGCACTTGCTAATATGTCTGCTTGGTCATTCCACAAATCAATTTTGCCGTCATTGTCAGCGTCAACACCGTAGGCAATTACATTACTTGGCATAAACTGTACAGCGCCCATTGCTCCTGCCCAGGAGCCTGTTGCTTCCAACGGCACTTTGCCGTCGTCAATCAGTTTTAATAGTGCGATTAGCTCAGAAGTAAAAAAATCAGAACGTCTGGGATCAAAAGCGAGCGTTGCCAAAGAGCGCACCAAGCTATGGCTGCCGGTGTTATTGCCATAATTACTTTCTAGCCCTAAAAACGACACCAGAACATGCGCCGGAACACCGTACTGCTTATAGGTTTTGTTAAGTAGTGAGCGGTTTTGTTTTAATGTATCATAACCATTATCCAAACGATATTGACTGACCCTTTTGCCGAGATAACTCCAAAAGTTTTGGCTGAACTCCGCTTGAGAGCGGTCGGATGAAAGTATATCGAGATTGGGCGTAAGCTGAAAAAAAGCTTTATCTATGGTTGCTTTGGAAACGCCTTGCTCGGTAGCGAGCTGACGAATATTGCTTAGAAAATCTTCAAAAGTGTTGGAGTTAGCTACAACGCTCAACGAGAGTAAAACAAGGCAAATAAAGCGTAAAAGCATGGGCAAATTATAATGAGACATCTGCACAAATGGTTATAAAATTCAAAATACTTGTTGCCTAAGCCCTCAAATGCATAAAACCTGCCTTGTTCTGATATTTTTTCTCCTAAGTGGTTGCCTAGAAACCAATAATGACGAACGCATTCTGGGCGAAAGCATGGGCACGACCTACAGCATCAATGTTTTGGGCGATGAGCGCGTACAACAAGATGCAATTGAACAGCGCTTACTAGAAATTAACGCTGTTTTTTCGACCTGGCAGGCAGATTCTGAAATTTCACGATTGAACGAATCACCAATAGACGAATGGATTCAGGTTTCGGATGAGTTTTCTCAATTATTAAAGACCTCCGAAATAGTGTATCTTCAAACAAGTGGATTTTTTGACCCTGGCATTGGTCGCCTGATTGATCTTTGGGGCTTTGGAGCAGAAGGAGGGCGAACAGGCGCGCCGCTACGCGATGAAATTAACACAGCTTTTAAAAACTCTTCAATAGAATATTTAGAGTTTGGCGATGGCCAAGTTAAAAAATTGAGAGACATTCATTTCAACCTATCTGCAATTGCAAAAGGCTACGCCGTGGATGAAGTGGCGCGTCTTATCGAGGCGGCGGGTGTTAAGGATTTCTTAATTGAAATTGGTGGCGAAGTTTACGCATCTGGCACAAATGATGGTGATGAATGGACGATTGGTGTGGAGCGGCCTGACAATAAAGCGCCAATTCCAATTGCACTTAATAATTCATCAGTTGCCACTTCAGGTAGTTATCGAAATTACTTTATTTGGGAAGGTGAGAAGTACATGCATATTTTTGACCCCAAAAGCGGTTTGCCCGCCAATAATGACCTTGCTTCTGTGAGTGTTGTTCATCATCGTAGTGCCCTAGCTGACGCTTACGCCACAGCAATGATGGCAATGGGCAGTGAGATGGCAATTGAGCTTGCGAACGAATTGCAATTATCTGTTTTATTGATGGTGATAAAAGATGATAATGTCCAAATTATTAGAGTTAATCTAAAATGATTGTTGCAAAGGTCTTAGAATAATGCCCACTTATCAGCCACTAGCAGAGATTATGCGCCCAGATTCGTTGACGGATTTTGTTGGCCAGCAGCATCTGCTTGGCGTGGATCAACCACTCGGTAAGTCGCTTGATGAAGGGCAACTACACTCCATGGTTTTGTGGGGCCCGTCTGGCACTGGTAAAACTACTTTGGCGCGAATTATTTGCAGGCAAGTGGGTGCTCATTTTGAACAAATGTCAGCGGTTTTGGATGGCGTAAAAGAACTAAGAGTTGTATTGGATCATGCGAGGCGCTATCAACAACACAACAAAAGCACAGTGTTATTTGTTGATGAGATTCATCGTTTTAATAAATCTCAGCAAGATGCATTTTTGCCTCATATTGAGTCGGGTCTGATTACGCTTATCGGCGCAACCACCGAAAATCCCTCGTTTGAGCTTAATCGAGCATTGTTATCTAGACTTAGAGTTTATATACTCAATGCCCTAAGTGTAGAAGAGCTTGGCGTTGTGGCAACAAGAGCAATCAAGCACAGGAAAATTTTGCTTGAAAACGATGGGGCCCTGGAAAGTATTATTGCGGCAAGTAGTGGCGACGCCAGAAGACTGATTAACATCATTGAACAGCTCTCTCGGAGTGACGACAAGCCCTTAAATAAAAAAGATGTTAGTAAAATTTTGCAGGGCAAAATTAGCGCCTTTGACAAAGGTGGCGATATTTATTATCAGCAACTCTCCGCATTTCATAAAGCCGTACGTGGCTCCTCGCCAGATGGCGCCTTGTACTGGATGGCAAGAATGTTGGTTGCAGGCTGTGATGCAAAAGTAATTGCCAGACGACTGCTGGCGATCGCCTCAGAGGATATCGGCAACGCTGATCCAAGAGCGTTACAAATTACGCTTAACGCCTGGGATGTTTATCAGCGTGTTGGCGACAAAGAAGGCAATAGGGCAATCGCGCAAGCCGCGGTTTTTTGCGCTTGTGCGCCGAAATCCAACGCCGTGCACAAAGCCTTTAATGAAGCGATGCAGGCCGCAAGAGAAACGGGTGATTTAGAGGTGCCGACGCATCTTTGCAATGCTAGCACCAAGCTGATGGAAGAGCTAGGCTATGGCCAAGGCTATCGCTATGCGCATAACGAGCCTAGTGGTTTTAGCGCAGGACAAACGTATTTTCCTGAAGCAATGGGAGAACAGGTTTATTATCAACCCACCGATCGCGGTCTAGAGATTAAAATTGGGGAAAAATTAAAACAACTTAGGCAAGACTTATGAGCGCTGTGGGTACAGTTTTGGCAATTGGCGTTGGCGCAACTATCGGCGCGAGCTGTCGCTATTATTTGGGCGTCTTGTCACTTCAGTGGTTGGGCAAAGCGCTGCCTTATGGCACACTCATCTCCAACGTTTTGGGCTCGTTGATTGCCGGTATTTTGGTGTTTGTGATTCTGGAGAAGGCATTATTGAACGAAACTTACCGTTTAATGCTCTTGGTCGGCTTAACGGGCTCGCTGACGACAATGTCGACTTTGTCTTTTGAGTCAGTGGAAATGCTCAGTAGTGGTCATTATTCACAAGCGCTATTAAACATCTTGCTCAATGTTGGCCTCTCCCTGTTGGCTGCAGCCCTTGGTGTGATGTTGGCAAAGTATGGTTTTAGCTTAGCGCAAAGTTAATTTTTTCTCGACTTCATCCAGAAGAAGCGCAGAAATATTGAGATTAAACAGCATGTCCAGTTCACGGATACAAGTTGGGCTGGTGACATTGATTTCAGTGATGTAATCACCAATTACGTCAAGGCCAACAAACAGTAATTCTTTTTCAATCAGCATTGGTGCTATTTGTTCACAAAGATAGTAGTCGCGTTCGCTGAGTGGTTGTCCTTTTCCTGTTGCGCCTGCAGCTAAGTTGCCTTTAAAGTTTCCCTCGGCTGGAATGCGTGCTAGCGCATAATCAACTGGCTTGCCATTAATCAATAAAATGCGCTTATCGCCGTCTTTAATCGCACCCAAAAATTCCTGCGCCATGATAAGCCTTTGGCCTTTATTGGTTAGCTTTGAGACAATATCAGCGATGCTGTCATCGCCCTTGTGAAGCTTGTAAATGTCGGTACCACCCATGCCGTCTAGTGGTTTAACAACGGCCACACCCATACGCTCAATAAAATTAAAAAGTTGCTTAACATCAGCACTCACCAGCGTTTTCGGGATGCAGTGAGGGAAATTTAAGGCGAAGAGCTTCTCATTGGCGTCGCGTAGCGAGCTTGGCTTATTAATCACCAAAACACCGCCATTTTCAGCTTGCTCAAGAAGGTAAGTGGCGTAGATGTAGTTCATATCAAATGGCGGATCTTTACGCATGAAAATGACATCGATATTGCTCAGTGCAATTATTTCGGTATCTTCGCGACAATGCCATTGATCTTCATTGTTCTCAACAAAGGTTTTGCGCGCACTGGCAAAGACTTCGCCATCTTGGTGAAACATGTTGGTGCTATCAAATGTGAAGATCGTCCATCCACGGTGTTGAGCCTCCAACATCATCGCAAAGGAAGAGTCCTTTTTTGGCTTGATGCCGGCGATGTCGTCCATCAACACGGCCAGTGTAATTGCTTGCATAGGGTTATTATAAGGAGACCTTTGCATAATTATGAATAATCTGGTATTTTGTTAACCATGTATAAATACTCGGAGGCCTCATAAGAGTCTCTGTAACAATAGTTTTAATATTTTCTGCATGGAAAAATCAAATATTTTCAGTACAAATAATCTTGACGCCAAAAGTTCTTGATGGGGCGCCCTTTTCAGCGTATAATTGCCCCTCTTTAGTGCGGGGTGGAGCAGTATGGTAGCTCGTCGGGCTCATAACCCGAAGGTCATAGGTTCAAATCCTATCCCCGCTACCAAATTTCCTTAAGTGTTATAATAGGAAGATTAATACCCCCTCTTTTGGGGGTTTTTATTAGGATTTTTTTTTAGTATGGCCAAAACTGCTGATAAGATTGTTGCGTTGATTAATCCCGTCATTGAAGACATGGGCTATGAACTGCTGGGCGTTGAATACGTAGCCAGTGGCAAGCACTCAATCTTGAGGCTCTACATTGACTCAGAGCAGGGTATTGGCGTGGATGACTGCGAAGCTGTCTCACGACAGGTGAGCGCTATAATGGACGTTGAAGACCCAATTGCTGGCCAGTATAGTCTGGAAGTGTCTTCTCCTGGCATCGAGCGCCCGCTTTTTACACTCGCACACTATCAGCGCTTTTTAGGACACGATATTAGTCTTAGGTTGTTTAGGCCAATTGAAGGCAGACGTAAATTTACTGGCAGTATCGGCAGTATTAGTGAAGTAAACGAAACAATTGAACTGGTGACAGAATTGGGACCAGTAATAATAGTTTTTAATTTAATAGATAAAGCACACATAGTTGCAGAATATTAGGAGAAACGCATGGAAGGCAAAGAACTATTTTTGATGATTGAGGCAATCTCTAACGAGAAAAACATCACTCAAGAGGATGTGATTGAATCATTAGAAGAGGCCATGGCGGTTGCGACAAAAAAACGCAACAATATTGATGTGCGTGTTTCGGTTGATCGTCAAAGTGGTGAATTCAATACATTCAGACGCTGGATGGTGATCGAAGACGGCGCTCAATGTGTTGACGATGAAGGTACGGAATTCGACTCTGAACTGCATATTTACCAAGCAGACGCAAACGGCCTAAAAATTGATGATTTTGTAGAAGAGCCGATGGAGTCAGTTGAATTTGGCAGAATCGCAGCGCAAATTGTTAAGCAAGTCATTATTCAAAAAGTACGCGAAGCAGAAAGAGAGGTAATTGTCGAAAACTTCAGCCGTCGTGTTGGCGAGGTGGTTGCTGTTACGGTTAAGCGCATTGATCGTGGCAATGTTTACGTTGACATGGGCGGGGTTGACGGCATGATTTCCAGATTTGACTTAATCCCTAATGAATCCGTTAGAAAGAATGACCGCTTAAGAGCCTATATTAAAGAGGTGAAATCAACGCCGAGAGGCGCGCAAATCTTCTTAAGTCGTACGGTTAATGAGATGATGATTGAACTTTTTGGAATGGAAGTGCCAGAAATCAGCGAAGGCGTTATTGAGATTATGTCTGGCGCAAGAGACCCTGGTCTGCGCGCAAAATTAGCGGTTAGGGCGAAAGACAAGCGCTTGGATCCAATTGGCTCATGCATCGGTATGCGTGGCGCTCGCGTGCAAGCGGTTTCCAACGAGCTGAACGGCGAGCGTGTTGATATTATTCTTTGGGATGAAGATCCTGCTCAGTTTGTTATTAACGCAATGGCACCAGCTGAAGTCAGCTCTATCGTTGTTGATGAAGACAGGGGCGTTATGGACATCGCTGTTGCTGAAGAGCAGTTGGCTTTGGCAATTGGTCGTGGCGGACAAAATATTAAGTTAGCAAGCCGCCTAACAGGCTGGAAGCTTAACGTTATGTCATTGGCTGATGCTGATGAGGCGCAAGCCAAAGAAGCGCAAAAAACAGGTGAAAAACTTGCAGAAAAATTAGGCGTTGACGCAGAAGTTGCGGGCGTGTTAGTCGATGAAGGTTACACAAGTCTAGACGAAATTGCAGAGGCTGATTCTGACATCCTTTCAAAAATTGAAGAATTTGACGAAGAAATGGTTGAAGAGTTGCAAGAAAGAGCCCAAGACGCTCAGCTTGTAAAGGCACTTGGCGATGCCGAGGCAACAGATGTCTTGTTAACTATTGAAGGTGTTGATGAGGCATTAGCCGCCGCCTTGGTTGATGCAGAGATCGACACAGTGGACGCTGTAGCAGAACTCTCAATTTTCGAATTGTTAGAGATTCAAGATATTGGCAATGAAAACGCTTCTGCTGTTATTATGACCGCTCGAGAAAATGAAGGCTGGTTTGACTGATTGGTTGGTAAGAGCAATTACGAACACATTCAACAATAAATAGAGGCAATCAAAAATGGCACATACGGTAGAAAGCTTATCTAAATTACTCAAAAAAACACCCGACGAGGTGATATCGATTTTGTCCGCCGCCGGCATTGAAGGCAAGGCGCACGACTCTGATATTTCAGGAGACGAAAGAAAAGTTTTGATGGCGAATTTGAGCAAACGCTCAGGCACTAAATCAAGTATTTCTGTTTCACGTAAAACACCTAAAGTGACATCGACTTCTGGTGGTGTTAAGATTCAAGTCAAGAAAAAACGTCAAACAGCGCCAGTCGCTACTGTGGTTGATGAGAGTGTTGAAGAAGCTGCCCAAAAGGCACAAGAAGCGCTTGAAGCCGGTAAATTGGCTGAGGAAAAACAACAAGAACAGGACGCCAAGCGTCATGGTGTAATCAAAGAGAAAAAAGAGCAAGACGCAGCGCGTCAAGTTCAGAAAGAGCAACAAGAGACTGAAGAAAAAACCCAAGTAGCGGCAGCAGCGGAAGCAGAAAAGAACGCCAAGGTCAAAACTGATGCACCGAAGGCAAAAGAGACAAAACAGCCTCAAAGATTACGAAATGCTGGGACACCTGCAGCAACACCTAGACGCAAACAACTGCATGTTGCTCACCACAATCCAAATCGCAAATTAAAGAAGAAAGATCGCACAAGGCTTTCACAAAAAGTTCAGGACGAACAAGCACAGCATGCTTTCCATAAGCCTGTCGATAAAATCATTCACGAAGTCGCTATTCCTGAAAATATTAAAATTTCAGACTTGGCATTAAAAATGGCTACTAAGGCCGGCGAAGTATTAAAAGTGATGATGGGCATGGGTGTTATGGCCACACTGAACGACGTTATCGATCAAGACACAGCGATGCTGGTCGTTGAAGAGATGGGCCACAATCCGGTTGCCAGTAATGAGGAGACCGTTGAAGACACACTTGTAAAAGACGCCGGTGATGATGAAAACGCGACAGTAAGGCCACCGGTGGTTACCATCATGGGCCATGTTGATCATGGCAAAACCTCACTGCTTGACTACATTAGAAACACCAAGGTAACCGCTGGTGAAGCGGGCGGCATTACGCAGCATATTGGCGCTTACCAGGTGAGTCCAAACGGCAATACCATTACTTTTATTGACACACCAGGTCACGCTGCGTTTTCTAAAATGAGATCTCGTGGTGCTGGCGCAACTGATATTGTGGTTTTGGTTGTGGCTGCTGACGATGGTGTTATGCCACAAACGATTGAATCGATTAAGCACGCTAAAGTAGCTGGCGTACCAATCATTGTTGCCATTAATAAAATGGACAAAGAAGGTGCTCAGCCAGATAAAATCAAGCAGGTACTGTCAACACATGACGTTATCTCAGAAGACTGGGGCGGCGACGTGATCATGGTTGGTGTTTCAGCGCATACTGGCGAGGGTGTTGATGCGCTTCTTGAGGCGATTACATTAACGGCTGAAATATCTGAATTTAAGGCTGATGCTAGCAAACCGGCCAGCGGTATTGTGCTGGAAGCAAGATTAGATAAAGGCCGTGGCAAGGTAACAACGATTCTTGTGCAATCAGGCACCTTGAGAAAAGGCGATACGGTGATTGCCGGCCTAGAATACGGTAAGGTTAAGCAAATTGTCGATGATACGGGCAAGCCAATCAAAGAAGCCAGCCCATCAATGCCAGTAGAAATTTTGGGCCTTTCTGGTGTGCCAGATTCCGGTGCCGAGGTTTTGGCGGTAGAAAGTGAGCGTAAAGCGCGTGAAGTTGCTGAGTTCAGAAAAGCCAAAGACCGTGAGGCCAAATTGCAGAAGCAACAAGCAGAGAAAATGGATAACTTCTTCTCCAAAATGGAAGAAGGCGATGTTTCCACAGTTAACGTGCTGCTTAAATCCGATGTTCGTGGTTCAGCGCAGGCATTGGTTGAGGCATTAGAGGAATTATCAACTGACGAGGTTCGCGTAAAAGTAGTCTCTTCAGGTGTTGGTGGTATTAACAATACAGACGTATCACTTGCTAGTGCTTCGGATGCAATCGTACTTGGTTTTAATGTTCGTGCTGATGCTGTTGCCAGAAAAACAGCCGATACTGAAGGCGTTAGAATCGAATATTACAGCATTATCTACAACCTCATTGATGACATTAAAGGCATCATGAGTGGCATGCTTGCGCCTGAGTTGAGCGAGAACATTATTGGTATTGCTTCTGTTAAAGACGTCTTTAGATCACCTAAGTTTGGCGATATTGCAGGTTGTATGGTTGACGAGGGCGTTGTTAGAAAAGACAGCCCAATTCGTGTTCTTAGAGACAGTGTTGTTATCTATGAAGGCGAGTTAGAATCATTAAGACGCTTTAAGGACGATGTTAAGGAAGTGAAGTCCGGCACCGAATGTGGTATTGGCGTACTGAACTACAAAGATGTTCAGCCAGGCGATCAGATTGAGGTCTTCGAGCGTGTTGAGCGCGCTCGTACACTGTAGAGGTATCTTCAGTGGCACAGCAACCTAGCTACAGAATACAGAGAGTCAACGAGCTTATCAGAAGGGAGCTTGTGATGTTGCTTAGGAAAGAAGTCAATGACCCTCGCTTGAAAGACGTTGTTGTAACGGACGTGATTGCCAGTCGTGATCTGAGTAGTGCTAGGGTGTTTTTCTCCTGTGCTGAAGACGCGCAAAAAGAAGTAAGCACCCTATTACAAAAAGCCAGCGGTTTTTTCCGCACACGCCTATCCAAGGTGCTTGATTTACGCCATACACCCACCCTGAGTTTTATTTACGATACTGCGCCGAATACTGGCGCCAGAATTGAAGACTTGCTAAGCAAGCTTTAACGCGCCTCTAGGATGTCTAGAAGGAATAACGAGACCTTTTCATAAATACCCTTGAATTTGATAGTGGGTTTTTTTGCGTTTTACAAGGCATAATTTTTGAAGCTCTACTTGTGGTCAAGTGATAAAATTTAACACTGTAAAATGGTAAAAACCTCCTATCCCTTAGGGCTGAGGCAAAAAATGGTAAAAATCCTCTAAAAACCCTTATCAATAGGCAAGCTATTAATTGCAAATTTTTAACTAATTTTTCATAATTTTTTTCACGCAGCAAACTCTAGGATATTTATGAAAAGATCTCGAGGCAGAGATATAAATGGCGTTATTTTGCTAGATAAGGCCACAGGCATTAGTTCTAATTTCGCATTACAGCAAGTCAAACGTTTGTTTTTTGCCAAAAAAGCCGGCCATACCGGGAGTCTTGACCCTCTAGCCAGCGGACTATTGCCTATTTGTTTGGGCCAGGCAACCAAGGTGGCGCAATTCCTGCTCGACGATAATAAGCGTTATTTTGTCCGTGGCAAACTCGGCCAAATAAGTGACACTGGCGATGCTGAGGGAAAAATATCAAGTTTTGGCCCAACCGAAGGCATTAACGAGCCGAGTGTTGCACAAGTTTTGCCAGAGTTTCTTGGCAATATCAAACAAGTGCCGCCGATGTATTCGGCACTAAAGCGAGACGGAAAACCTCTTTACGAGCTGGCACGACAAGGCATTGAAGTTGAGCGCGAAGCGCGCCCGGTAACCATCCATGAGATCAATTTTTTAGGCTTAGAGAATGGTATTTTGAGCTTGGATGTTGCCTGTTCAAAAGGTACTTACATTAGAACTTTGGTTGAAGATATTGGCAAAATGCTTGGTTGTGGCGCTCATGTGATTGAGTTAAGGCGCACTGGCTTTGCTCATTTTGACCTAACCCATAGCATTACTTTTGAGCAACTGGAAGCGATTAAAAGCGATAATTTTGAGGCGCTCGATGCATTGATTCTTGGTGCTGACACCATGCTACCCAACTTTGATTCTGTGTTTTTAAGCGCCGAGCAAACGAGTGATATAAAGCTCGGCAGAAAGATTCAATACAAGGGTTATGCCCAAGTTCAAAAACTGAGGTTATTTGATGAAAAGCACCAGTTTATAGGCATTGGTGAGAGCAACCTTGAAGGGGAAGTTTTACCCAAGCGGCTTTTTGTTTGACAGAGCTCAGACTATAATAAAGCTTAATTCGAATAAATATTTAACAGTTTAGGTAACTTATGAAAGTACTGGTTGTTGGCTCTGGCGGCAGAGAGCATGCGCTTGCATGGCAATGTGCAAGTTTTGATGAAGTTGAGGCTGTTTTTGTGGCACCGGGTAATGCGGGTAGTGCACTGGAGGATAAAATTTCAAATATTGAAATTGACTCGGAAGACATTGATGCCCTAATTGTTTTTGCTAAAAAAGAGCTAATTGATATCACTATTGTTGGTCCGGAAGCGCCCTTGGTTCTTGGCATTGTCGACGAATTCAGGAAATCAGGACTGGCTATTTTTGGACCAACTCGCTCAGCTGCTCAACTGGAGGGTTCAAAAGCTTTTTGTAAAGACTTTCTTCAGCGCAACAACATTCCGACCGCTTTTTATCAGGTGTTTACCGAAGAGGCTGCAGCCATTATGTATGTCAAGGAAAAAGGCGCGCCGATTGTCATTAAGGCAGACGGCTTGGCGGCTGGTAAGGGTGTGATTATTGCCAATACTGTGCAAGAGGCTTATGACGCCATTCATGATATGCTCCAAGGCAACCGCTTTGGTGATGCTGGTTCACGAGTTGTCATCGAAGAGTTTTTAGTCGGTGAAGAGGCCAGTTTTATTGTGATGGTTGATGGTAAAAACATTTTGCCGATGGCCACTTCTCAAGATCATAAAGCCAGAGATAATGGCGACAAAGGGCCAAACACAGGTGGCATGGGCGCTTACTCTCCTGCGCCAATTGTAAGCCAAGCTATTTTTGACGATGTGATGGAAACTGTTATTCGAACAACGGTCGACGGCATGGCCGAAGAGGGCATGCCATACACAGGTTTTCTTTATGCCGGACTTATGATTGACAACAAAGGCAAGGCTAAAGTGTTGGAGTATAACTGCCGATTTGGCGACCCTGAAACTCAACCAATTATGATGCGTCTACAATCAAATTTAGCTAAACTTTGCTTGATGGCAGTTGACGGAAGGCTTGATGAGGCCACGATTGAGTGGGACGAGCGCTCTTGTTTGGGTGTGGTATTGGCCGCAAAAGGCTATCCAGATGCTTATCAAAAAAGTGAAATCATTAACTTGCCAGAAAGTACAGCCAATGCCAAAGTTTTTCATGCTGGCACGCAACTCTATAAAGACAATGTCGTAAGCAATGGTGGGCGTGTGTTGTGCGCAACCGCCCTAGGAAAAGACATAAAACAGGCGCAAGCAAATGCCTATGCTCTATTGCAGAAAATTGACTGGCAGGGCTCTTATTATCGCACCGATATTGGCTTTAAGGCGCTATGATACCCGCGCTGACAAATGACCATCATCGGCGTTGATGAGGCGGGTCGTGGTCCACTAGCAGGCAGCGTTTTGGCCGCAGCTATTATTATGCCGGCTGGTCTTACATTACCCGGCTTAACTGACTCAAAAAAACTTAGCGAAAAAAGACGCGAGACACTCTATCGGCAATTGACCCAAAGCTGCGATTGGGCGGTTGGCGAGGCCAGTTGCGCTGAGATCGATCAAATAAATATCTTGCAAGCCACTATGGTGGCAATGCAACGTTGTATTTTAAAACTGCAGAGAGACTATACACAACAAACCAGTATTTCTGACTACAAAGTGCTTGTTGATGGCAATCGTTGCCCTGACGTTGAAAATTGCCAAGCAATTATCAAGGGAGATTTAAGCGAACCGGTGATTTCTGCCGCATCTATTATTGCAAAAGTAACTCGGGACAGGCAAATGAAAGAGCTTGATGTCCTGCATCCTCAATATGGTTTTGCAAAGCACAAAGGCTATGGCACGAAGATACACATACAGGCTTTGATGGAGTATGGACCGATAGCGGGCGTTCATCGCTATTCTTTTGCGCCAGTACGTAAGCTTGTCAACTAGAGGGCGTCTATTTGTTCTTGAAGGGCAGCTTGGGCGTCTTTAAGTTCAGATTTTTTGGCTTCAAGAGCAGCTCTTTTTTCGGCCTCAGCCTGTTTAAGTTTGTCCCGCTCAATCTCTTCTGCGGGTCTTTTACTAAGATAGTTAAACAACCTCAACACTTTGGTTACATTTTTTGCTTTCGCTGCTTGGTTGGTCGCATGCTCAGCTTCACGCTTGGTTACAGCGCCCATCAAATAAACCGTTTTACGTTCGGTTAACACTCTGACGTGTGCAGGGTGAAACACTTCTTGGTTTTGGAAAAGTGCCTCTACCTGAAGGGCGATTAGACTATCCTTGGTCCTTGAAATGTAGCTACTGGTTGGCATTACCGCAACTTCATTAACAAGTCGCGCAATTTGCGATGATTTGGATTTAATTCGCTTTTCAAGACGCAATTTTAGTTCGACACTTGGTGCCTCGCCTGTCATTAAAACAACACCATCATAAATCATGAAGTTGACATGTGTGCCATCAAGCATTACATCGTCTTTAATAATGTTGTTGAGCCTGATGTAAAGTGTTTTGTCGTCGAGAATGGTGCCTGCGCTGCGACGATCATTGGCAACCGTAAGAACAGAACTGACAGCGGTAACGCCCTGTACGATTGGAGAGCAAGCTGAGAGAAGCATTGATGACACTAACAAGGCACTTAGTAGTATTGCTTTTTTCATAATCTCCCCTTGAGCTCAAAGGCGCTCTGTATCCATGTAATTGTAGGACATTTTAAATCAGATTCCACGCCAACAACGTCAAAGCGACAGAGAAAATGTTGACACTCTGGGTGTTTTTGCAAATACAGCTGGGAGGCGTGTATTAATTTTCGTTGTTTTGAGAGAGTTACCGTCTCTAGTGCCGTGCCATAAGAGGTGTCTTTTCGATAGCGAACCTCCACAAAAACCAAAGTGTCCACGCTTTTATCAAGCATAATAATATCTATTTCGCCTAACTTGGTTAGGTAGTTTTGCGTAATCAGCGATAAGCCTTGTTGTTTTAAATAATCCAACACCAAAGCTTCCGCCTTGTTGCCAATTCTGCGTTTAAAACTAAACATTTATCAGGAGACCTTTGCAACATTCATTTTAAAATTTGCTGAGAGAGAAAAATGAATAAAAAAATGTGTAAAAGTATAAAATTAATAGCATTAGCTATTGATGAGAATTTTTCTGCATTTTTTATTATTTTTAGCCTCAGCCCTTTGGGATAGGGAGTCTTTTTTGTTTTCCTGCGTTAAATTTTATCACTAGATACCAGTAGAGTCTCAAAAATTATGCCTTGTAAAAATGAAAAAGAAATCCGTTATCAAATCTAAAATGAATATTGCAAAGGTCTCGTTAGGTACACTTTATATTGTTGCAACCCCAATCGGTAATCTGGATGATATCAGCTTTAGAGCAGTTTCTGTTCTTAAAAGTGTCGATCTTATTCTCGCAGAAGATACACGCCACAGCAAAAAACTATTAAGTCATCTCGATATTTCGACTCCGCTCAAGGCTTTTCATGAACATAATGAGCGCGATAAAACGCAAACTATTATTGATGAATTGAGTGCTGGAAAATCCATTGCGTTGATTAGCGATGCAGGTACACCACTGATTAGTGACCCTGGTTATGTGTTGGTTGCTGAGGCAAAAAAAGCAGGGATTCAAGTGTCGCCATTACCAGGCGCGAGCGCTTTGATAGCAGCGCTCTCTGCCGCTGGACTGGCCAGTGATCATTTTACATTTTTTGGCTTTTTGCCGAGCAAACAAGCGGCGAGATTAAAAGTATTGCAAATGCTGGTAAGCCGCAAGGAGACCAGCATTTACTATGAATCGCCTAAGCGTATTCTGGCAACAATGACAGACATGTTGTCTGTGTTGGGAGAGAGCCGTGAAGTGTGTCTAGCAAAAGAGCTAACAAAAGCGTTCGAGACCATTCATACCGACAATATACCCAGTTTAATCGAGTATTTAACCGTTGATGTGAATCATCAAAAAGGTGAGTTTGTGATCATTGTCTCTGGCGCAAATAAAGCAGACGCAGTTGAAGGTGAAGTGATGCTGGATACTTTGTTGCCGATTCTTTGCGCGGAGATGGGCGCCTCTAAAGCAGCCAAACTTGCTGCTAAAATAACAGGCATTGATAAAAAACATTGCTATCAAAGAGCAATTAAATTAGGCTAATTTATGAGTAATTATTACACACACCATATTTTTTTCTGCAACAACATTCGCACAAATGGCAAACAGTGCTGTTCGCAAAACGGCGCAAAAGAGCTCTATCGCTACGCTAAAGACAAATGTCGTGAAACTTCGATGTTGGGCGAAGGGCGTTTTGGTGTCAGCGAATCGCGCTGCCTAGGGCGTTGTGAACACGGCCCCGTTGCCGTGGTTTACCCTGACAATGTTTGGTATAGCTACATCGATGAAGAAGACATCGACGAAATTCTTGAATCTCATCTTGAAGGGGGTCAAGTGGTTGAGCGTCTGCAAATCAAGTAATTTGTTCTAATGAGTCTCTTGCAGAATCGCTACACTCTCAAGTAGGTAGGGGTATAAATTATCTGCTATGATTTCAACACCCAAAGCATTCGGATGTTTGTAGTCTCGTTGTAAGTGCTTTTCTTCCAATGCTACATCTTCAAGTAAGAACGGCATAAAAATCAAATCATGCTCTTTGGCTAGGTCTGGGTAGAGCTGATCAAATTGACTTTGATACTCCTCGCCCATACTGATGGGTGCACGCATTCCAGCGAAAACCACCACCACACCACTTTGTTTTATCGTTGTAATTAATGCGCTGAGGTTTTCCTTTGTGTGCTGTGGGTTAATGCCGCGCAACATATCATTGGCACCAAGGCACAATACCACAACATTGGGCTTATCCTCAAGCGACCAATCAATTCGAGCCAAGCCATTGCTCGAGGTGTTACCCGAAACACTGGCGTTAATAATTGCCACATTTTGTTTGTCTTGCTCAAATTTTGCTTTAAGCGTTGTTGCCAAGTTTTCATTTTGAGTTAAACCGTAGCCAGCCATTAAGCTATCGCCGAACAGTATAATTTTCATTTGTTGGTCAGCAAAGCCAGAGCTCGAAAGCACTATTAGCAACAAACAAACAAGGTTTTTTATGCTTTTCTTTAATGAACAATTCATAATGAATTATTATATGAGACCTTTGCATAAATCATTTTAGATTTGATAGTGGTATTTTTTTTCATTTTACAAGGCATATTTATTAAAGCTCTACTTGTTGTCTTGCGAAAAAAATTAACGCAGAAAAATGGAAAAAATCCCCTATCCCAAAGGGCTGAGGCTAATGATGCTAAAAAGTGCAGAAAAATTCTCATCAATAGCTATTGCTATTAATTTTAAATTTTTACACATTTTTTATTCATCCTTATCACTCAGCAAATTTTAAATGATTTATGCAAAGGCCTCTATATAATAATATGCACAAACCAATGAAACAGTCAGTCATACAATTTAGCGATGTTAGATTAAGTTACGGCCCTTCAAGCAATCCTGTAGAAGTACTAAAAGGCGTCAGTTTTTCTCTTAATTCAAACGAGATTATCTCAATTGTTGGCCCCAGTGGGTCTGGAAAAACATCCATCATTATGCTCGCCGCCGGCTTGGAAAAAGCCACTTCAGGCATCATTAATATCAATAATCAAAACATTACCGAACTTGGTGAAAACGCACTTTCGGCAATTAGACGTAAAAACATCGGCATTGTTTTTCAATCGTTTTACCTGATACCCAATCTTAGCGCACTAGAGAACGTCTTACTATCTCTTGAGGCCGATCAAAAATACAATGGTGATGAGGAAGCGATTAACCTATTAACAGAGTTCGGCCTTGGTCATCGAATCCATCACTTGCCCAGCGAACTCTCAGGTGGCGAACAGCAACGGGTAGCTATTGCCAGAGCACTGATTAACAAGCCCAGTGTTATTTTGGCCGATGAACCGACGGGGAATTTGGATGAGGCTACATCTGAGAATATGACAAAGCTCCTGTTTGCATACACCAGAGCACAACAAACGGCCTTAGTGTTGGTGACTCACAATAACGAGCTTGCCCGCCAGTGTGATCGCATTATTGAGCTCAAGGACGGCAACATTGCTTAATCTTCAGCAATGGGCTTATATTCACCGCTATGCTATTAGAGACATTCGCCGTAGTTATAAAAAACTTTGGGTCATTGCCCTGACGCTGTTTATTAGTTTATTGCTTTTGTCGTTGACCTTTTCGGTCAAACAATCACTAAATGATGAAATTGAGGCCAACTCAAAAGAATTATTGGGCGGTGATATTCAGATAGACAGTGGCATTGATCCGCTTTCGGGTGATCGAATTAAGCAGCTCTCAAACTTAGGCCAAATTAGTGAAACGGTTAATTTTTTCACCATGTTGTCAAAGCCTAGTGGTGGCGCTGTGTTTACCGACCTAAGGGCTGTGGATGGGGTTTACCCGCTTTACGGCGAGGCGAAAACCATGCCGTCTGATGCTTGGGCTGCCTTTCGTCTTGAGGGTGAATTGCCAGTGGTACTAATCAATGAAAATATTCAAAATCAATTGCAACTCAGTGTTGGCGATGAGCTCACGATTATGAGTAAGATTTTTGTTGTCGGTGGCGTGATTGTTTCGGTGCCTGATTTAACCAACAGCGCCGCTTTTGGTGAATTTGCCATCATCAGCAAACAAGCATTTGATCAATTCGAGCTCACATCAGCTGGCAGTTTCTTGCATTATGACTATCGGCTGAAAACCCCGCAATCTAGTGATTATCAGAGCAAAATTGAGGACGCGCAAACGTTATTTGCTAATGACGAAAATGTGAGAACAAAACTTCCAAAGGACAGCGCTCAAAGCCTAGGTCGTCTTATTGATAATTTTTCGAATTTCCTCAATCTGGTTGCCGTCAGCGCGATGATAATTGCTGGTATCGGCATCAGCAACACATTGTTGTCATTCATTAACCAAAGAAACACCAGTATTGCGATTAAGAAGTCACTTGGGTTTTCTTCAAAAACAATCCAGCTCATTTATTTTTATGAAATATTGATTATCTTGTTGGCGAGTTCAATATTGGCCTATTTGTTGGGGGTATTGAGTCCTGTGCTCGTGAGCCAGCTAATTCCTGCATCCTTTGGGCTGTCTTTGCAGCCGAGTTTTAGTTTGTTGGGCTACGCCAATATTGCCTTTATTGGCTTGTTGGTGGTATTGATTTTCTCTATTCCATCTTTGTATTCAATTCCCTTCATTAAGGCCGCATCGCTTTTTCGTAATATTTTTCAACCCGTGAGCTTACATTTCAGCGCAAAAAACATCGTTTACTTGCTGTTTTTGGTCACGATTTTGGTGTCTTATTTTGTTCTTCAAACACAACAGCAGTTATTGACATTGTCGTATTTCCTTGCGTTTTTTGCCAGTATGTTGGTTTTTTATGGTGTCGCAAAATGCTTGATAATCATTTTAAGGCATGCACCGAACTTACCAAATAATGCCTATAAAATTGCTTCTCGCAACATTACAAGCAAAAAATCGTTGGCGCCTATTATTACCATTTCATTGGGTATCGGTTTAACCTTGCTTTTAACGCTTAGCTTTGTTTCTGATAATTTAAAAAAGGAAATCTCTGGCAGTATTCCTGACATGGCGCCGGATATTTTCTTTGTTGGCGTCAATAAAGATGAAAAAGAGCCACTAGAATCGTTTCTTAGCAGCCTAGACGCTGAAGCAGTGACGGAGTTTAATCCGATGGTTAGCGCCTCTTTGGTAGCACTTAATTCCGTGCCTTTCGAAACACTTGTGTCGCGAGACAATCGTTCCCGGTGGCTGATTCAAGGGGACAGACGAATATCTTGGTTAGATCATCCACCAAAGGATAACCCTATTGTTGAGGGGCAGTGGTGGCAGGACGATAGCGCAGAGCAAATGCTGGTGTCTTTGGATAGTAAAAACGCCAAGGATTTGGGTATTAAAATAGGCGATGAAATAACCTTAAGTATTTTGGGCAGAGAAGTTAATGGCATTGTCAAAAACTTCCGCCAAGTAGATTATCGCACTATTGGCACTAATTTCGCCATTATGATTAACAGTGCTTTTGCCCAGAAACTACCCTATGAGTATATAGGCACGTTCAAATCCGAACGATCAAGCGACGAGGTTCAATCATTAGTTGTGGCACAATTCCCCACCATTTCAGCCATTAGAATCGATCGGATATTGTCGAAAGTGAGCCAGATGATGAATAAGATTTTTATTGCAGTGAGCGCCATTTCACTGGTTGTTATTGTTATTGGCATGATTGTTATTGTCAGTGCAGTAATGGTGCAAACGAACCAACGAAAATACAATAATCTAATCTACAAAATACTCGGAGTGGATTTTTCTACCATTCTAAAGGCCACAACCCTTGAGTTTGTACTCATATATTTAACTTTGATTATTTTCTCAGTGGGCGCCGCCTCATTGGCTTCTTATATTATTATTGAGAGAATCTTTATTGTCGGCCTTCAATGGTCGTTTGATTTGGGCTTAACCCTTATGCTCACGGTTTCAACCGGCGTCGTTACTTTTTTGTTTATTCTGTTGGCGAACAGAAATATGTTCAGTCCTGCGGCTTACCCTTTGATTAGAAACGAGTAGTTATCGACGCGTGATTTAGATGAGCGATGTCAGTTTTTGATGCAAATGAGCCACTTTTTCATTCAAATCGAAAATTTCCGAATTATTTTCGATAATATCGGTCGGTAGGTTATCGCCCAGTTTTAATCGCTGTTCTCGGCTACTTTGTGCCAAAAGCATGGCTTCTGCCTTAGATTTTTTAATATTTTCGCGTTTTTGCAGCCGTTTTAGCTGGTTTTCGACCTCGCAATCAACCACAATCGCTCTGTCGAAGGGTTGCCAAAGGTTTTTTTCCACTAAAAGCGGCACAACAACGATTATTACGCCATTTTCATGCGCATCCATCGCCATTTGCATTTTTTCCAATATTTTTGGATGTAATGTTTGCTCTATCAGCGCTCGATTTCGCCCTTTTTTAAAGAGTTCATCACGTAAATACGGCCGATTCAGCGTGCCGTCATCATGCAAAATCACTTCACCAAAATGTGTGACTAATTCGCTAAGTCCTGCAGTTCCCGGTTCAACGACTTCTCGGGCAATGATATCCAAATCGATAACGGGGGCGCCATGGCCTTCCAACAGAGCGCTAACTTGACTTTTGCCAGAGGCGATGCCGCCAGTAAGTGCGACTTTTAGATTGGGTGTTGACATCTGTTCAATTCAAGGTTTAATCTTAATGTCTAAATTTTATAATGAAAGCGGACGGATAATCAGCCAATACATAACGGACTTGCTATAAATGCTAGATTTTCCTTGACATTTGGCGTAATTCTTTCGATAATATCGGCTCTTTTGGTTATGTAGCTCAGCTGGTTAGAGCACAGCATTCATAATGCTGGGGTCGGTGGTTCAAGTCCACCCATAACCACCATCTCCCCCTAGGCTTTCAGCCATTTCACTTAAACCCAAATATAGCAATGTGCTACATATGTGCTACAACTGGGCATGTAATACACAACCGAAATAGTTACATAAATACTAACTAATTAATAGCTAGATTCAATGTAAGTCATTGATATTACTAGAATAATATTCTACTAAATCGATATAGGTAGAAAAATCTACTACCCCTCACATATTTATTTACGCTTTTAAACCGAAGGCAACAGCTACTATTCCTTGGTAACAATCTCAACCGCAATACTACTTAACAACGGTCTAAGAGCATGGTTTGAGCCTGTTTCTACCAGTAAGCACGCCCTTGTCTTGGTGGCTTTGGAAGCACGTGGGGGACCCATCCAGCCGTGTTTGAGATTATTGTTATACCCTCCCTCACACAACA
>CAJXHL010000029.1 GCA_913054335.1 uncultured Gammaproteobacteria bacterium
GTGGTGGAGATGGCGGGAATTGAACCCGCGTCCGAAAACCTTCATTCAAGAAGTCTACATGCTTAGTAAAGGCCTATTGTTTTAACTTTTGACCACCCGACCAACAGGGATGTAAAAAGCGATTTCAGGTTTGGTTTTAACCCTATTATCCTAAACTAATAATAGTGGCGAGTCTGTAAGCGACCGTTATCCCAAAAGTACAGACAACCTCTAAGTAACGGTTAGCATTATGCTGCTAAAGCGTAGTTGTCTTCGTTTGCAACTATTATTTAAAGAACGTTTTTACGAGCAATCTTTGTCCTCGGCATGCGTCCTTGAGATCCAACTCCTCGTCGAAGCCATGTCATCCCCAGGCGTCTTATTATACCCTTAAATATATTCCACAGAAAATCGTCATTTGCCCAAATTCGCTGTTATTTGCGTACTCAGCCGATCACATATGACTTATATGCTCACAACTTGCGTGCGAAAAAGCCCTGAATTCAGACAAAGCCCAAATATTCTGAGAAATTATTTGGGAATTAACGGATTGTAATGCGGGCAAACTTGCGCTTTCCGACTTGGTAAACGGCTGTGCCTTGAGAAAGTTCAAGATCTTTATTGGTGATTTTTTTACCATCAATTTTAGCCGCACCTTGTTTTATCATACGAAAGGCATCGGACGTTGAATTTACTAGGTTGGCGTCTTTTAAGAGGTTGGCAATTTTGATGCCAGAATCAAACTCGAATTCATCCATCTCATCAGGAATTTGGTTTTTAGCAAAACGATTGATAAAGCTTTGCTGTGCTTTCTCTGCAGCTTTCTTGCTATGAAAGCGCGTGATGATTTCATCGGCTAAGCGGAATTTTATGTTGCGTGGGTTTTCGCCATTCTCAACCTCTACTTTCCAGTCAGCAATTGTTTCAATTGATTGAAAACTGAGAAGCTCTAAGTAACGCCACATCAAATCATCCGATATTGACATAATTTTGCCAAACATATCATCCGGCGTATCGTCGATACCAATGTAGTTGTCAAGCGATTTACTCATTTTTTGAACGCCATCTAAGCCTTCCAATAGTGGCGTGGTGAGAATCACTTGTTGTTCTTGGCCGGCTTGCTTTTGCAACTCTCTGCCCATCAAAAGGTTGAATTTCTGATCGGTGCCGCCACATTCAACATCGGCCTCTAGTACAACGGAATCATGACCTTGAACCAAAGGGTAAAGGAATTCGTGAATAGAAATTGATTGGCCGGATTTATAGCGTTTTGAGAAGTCATCACGCTCAAGCATTCTCGCGACTGTTTGCTTTGAGGCAAGGCTAATCATTTCCGCGGAGCTCATTTCACTCATCCATTCTGAATTAAAGCGGATTTGCGTTTTTTCTTTGTCCAGAATCTTAAACACTTGTTCTTGGTAGCTCTGCGCATTCTCAAGCACTTGCTCTTTGGTGAGTGGTTTGCGCGTGACATTCTTACCTGTTGGGTCGCCAATCATGCCGGTGAAGTCACCAATCAGGAAAATAATCTGATGACCTAAATCTTGTAATTGTCTAAGCTTATTGATGAGTACTGTGTGACCCAAGTGTAGGTCGGGCGCTGTTGGATCAAAGCCCGCTTTAATACGTAGCGGTTTGTTTTTCTCGAGTTTTTTCTTTAGTTCTTCAAGCGGCAGAATTTCATCTGTACCACGCTTAAAAACAGCTAGTGTTTGTTCAATATTCATTTGGAGTTCTCTATTAAGCTCTTATGTGTCCGTCACCGAGGACTATGTATTTTTGTGAAGTAAGACCTTCAAGGCCGACTGGACCACGTACGTGGAATTTGTCTGTGCTGATGCCAATCTCGGCGCCTAGGCCATATTCGAAACCATCTGCAAAGCCTGTAGAAGCATTTACCATCACCGATGATGAGTCGACTTCGGTTAAGAATTTGCGCGAACGAGTAATGCTTTCGCTGACAATGGTTTCGGTATGAGACGAGCCGTATTGGTCAATATGGGCAATAGCCTCATCAAGGGAGTCAACAATGCGAATGGATAGGATAGGTGCTAGGTATTCTTCGCTCCAATCTTCTTCGGTGGCCGCAATTACTTTGTTTGAGCGTTGCTGTGTTTTTTCACACCCGCGCAGTTCCACACCTTTATCGACATAAAGATTAATCAGTTGTTCAAGCACATCTTCAGTTAAATCTTTGTGAACAAGTAAGGTTTCAGTGGCATTGCAAACGCCGTAACGCCGCGTTTTGCCATTAAATGCGATGTCAATCGCTTTTTGCGTATTGGCATCTCTATCCAAATAGGTATGACAAACCCCATGAAGATGTTTAATCACAGGCATTCTTGCGTGCTCTGTGACATTTTGAATTAGGCCTTTGCCGCCTCTTGGAATAATGGCATCCACATATTCATAGGCTTTGACCAATTCTGAGACCGCTTGTCTGTCAGTGGTGTCAATCAGTTGCACAGCATTTGAATCCAAACCGGCATCGCTAAGGCCGTTTTTAACGCACTTATATAAAGCAAGATTGGAGTGTATGGCTTCCGAGCCACCGCGCAAAATCACAGCGTTGCCAGATTTAAGACACAGTGCTGCCGCGTCAATAGTGACGTTAGGACGAGATTCATAAATAATACCCATGACACCAATTGGCACACGCATTTTGCCGACCTGAATGCCACTTGGGCGATACTTAAGGTCGGTGATTTCACCTACTGGATCAGGCAAAGCGACAATGTGCTCTAGGCTTTCAATAATGCCAGCAATGCGCTCATCGTCAAGCATAAGTCGATCTAGAAGTGCGTCGTCCAAGCCATTGGTTTTGCCGTGGGCTAAGTCCTTTTTATTTTCACTGAGAATAGAGGTTTTGTTTTTTTGAATATTGCTTGCAATATGAATCAGGGCGGCATTTTTTTCTTCAGTATTTGCCCCACGCAAATTTTTTGAAGCTTTTCTTGCTTTTTTACCTAGTGTTGCAATCAATTGTGCTATTGAGTCCATTGGTTTTTTCCAGCTAATGTGATGAGCACAGTTCTTAGCTCATCAGAAACATTAAGATTATCCCTGCCTTTGAGTGAGCGGTCAATACGCCCTAGTAATAAGGTCAATTTTTGCAAGCTTTGATATGGGTGCGTTTTCAATGCTTGAGTGACCAGTGGCTTTCTTTTTTGCCACACACGGTGTTTGTTTAAAATCGATTCTATGGATTGATTTTGTTGCAGTTCAACCGCCATTATTGACAGTGTTTTTATTTCGCGATAGAGTGAGGAAATAACCATAATCATTGGCGTTGCCTCCTCTAGTAAAGAGTTAAATACCTTGCTGACTTTAATTGCATCACCTTTCAGTGCAGCATCAATTAATCCAAAAATTGAATAATGGGATTGCTGATCAATCTGTTTGAGGTAATCTGCGGCATTAATTTTGCCATCAGGGTATGTAATTTGTAGCTTTTGTATTTCCTGCATAGATGCCAAAAGGTTGCCTTCGGTGCAGTAGGCGATTGCGTTGGCTATTTCTTTGTTAGCCACAAGGCCTAACTGTTCCATATGGTTGAGAATCCAGCCGACAAGATGGTCGCTTTGTACCTCCCAGTGTTGAATAATAACACCTTTTTTCTCAAGCAATTTAAACCACTTGCTTTTTTGCTGCGCCATATCGAGTTTTCCTGCAGAGATGATTAGCAGGATGTCGTTTGGCAGGTTCTCGGTAATTTCACAAAGTGCTTTTGAGCCTTTGACGCCGATTTTTCCTGTACTTAAATGGCATTCAATAACGCGCTGGGGGGCAAACAACGAAGTGCTGGAAATTTCTGAAAAAATCTTATCCCAATTGAAGTTCCCATCAATATCAAAGCGCACTCGATCAGTAAAGCCACGTTCGATTGAGGCACTCTTGATACTGCTTAGACTTTGTTCAACTAGGAGAATTTCAGGTCCAAAAGCAAGGTAAATTGACGACAGTTCTTCGTTTAAGTGTTTGCTGAGTTGTTCTGGCTTTATTTTCATTAAGTATGTGTAGCAAGATTGCGGTTGGAAAAAACCAGAAAATTGGTGTAATATCTGAACCTGTGTAATTATGTCATATTCGATGAATAATTTGTCATCAAAGGGTTGAAAAACTGGCATCAAGCCCTATATAAGTACACAATAGGGTATAGTTATCCCACTTAATTTTATTAATTTTTGTTGTCTTTCTATGTATAAAAATATCTTACTTTGGCTTGTATTGGGTAGTGTCTTGGCCTCTCTTTTTGGCCAATTCCAGACTAAAGATAAAAGCACCCAGATTAGTTATTCGCAATTTATTCAGAGCGTTAATCAAGGTAACGTCTCTAGTGTTACCATTGCTGGCAGTAATATTTCCGGCATTAGCGGCTCTGGTGAACAGTTTAACACTTATAGCCCTGGCGATCTTGGCTTGATGGGCGACTTATTAAAGAATGGGGTTGCCGTTATAGCAACACCACCTGAAAAAGAAGGCTTTTTCAAGCAACTGATTATTTCACTGGCGCCAATTTTATTGTTGATCGGTGTTATTTTGTACACAATGCGTGGTGCAGGTGGCGCCATGGGCGGCAAAAACCCAATGTCATTTGGTAAGTCAAAGGCGCGTTTAATTACTAAGGACGAGTCACACGTTACTTTTGATGATGTGGCTGGCGTTGATGAGGCCAGAGAAGAAGTGAGTGAATTGGTCGACTTTTTATCCGATCCTTCTAAGTTCACCAAGGTGGGCGGTAAGATTCCAAAAGGTGTGTTAATGATAGGCCCTCCGGGTACAGGTAAAACACTACTTGCGAAAGCAGTTGCGGGTGAAGCTGATGTGCCGTTTTTCTTCATTTCTGGCTCCGATTTTGTTGAAATGTTTGTCGGTGTGGGCGCGTCACGCGTTCGTGATATGTTTGAGCAAGCGAAAAAGAACGCTCCTTGTATTATCTTTATTGACGAGATTGACGCTGTTGGCCGTCAACGTGGTGCAGGTATGGGCGGTGGCCATGATGAGCGCGAGCAAACCTTGAATCAAATGCTGGTTGAAATGGATGGCTTTGAAGGTTCGGAAGGTATTATTGTTGTTGCTGCAACTAACAGACCAGACGTGCTAGACCCAGCCCTACTACGACCTGGACGATTTGACCGTACGGTGACTGTTGGTTTACCTGATATTAAAGGCCGTGATGCGATTCTGAAAGTGCATATGCGCAAGCTACCGGTTGCAAAAAATGTGAAATCAATGGATATTGCCCGTGGTACACCGGGATTCTCAGGTGCGGATTTAGCAAACTTGACCAATGAGGCGGCTTTGATTGCTGCTGGGCAAGAGAAAAGCTTGGTTGGTATGCAGGAGTTCGAGAAAGCCAAAGATAAAATCATGATGGGTACAGAGCGCAAAGGCATGGTGATGGATGAGGCAGAAAAAGAAATGACCGCTTATCATGAGGCGGGTCACGCGATTGTTGGTCGCTTGGTGCCAGAGCACGATCCAGTTTATAAAGTAAGCATTATTCCAAGAGGAAGATCGCTTGGTGTGACGATGTTCTTGCCTGAAAAAGACAGTTACAGTATTTCCAAGCGCAAGCTTAATTCTCAGGTTGCCTCTTTATATGGCGGTCGAATTGCAGAAGAAATCGTTTTTGGCGAAGATGCGGTAACCACAGGCGCCAGTAATGATATCGAGCGTGCAACAGAAATAGCTCATAAAATGGTCAAGCTTTGGGGTATGTCCTCAGCGATGGGTCCGATGGCTTATGGCGAAGAGGAGGGCGAAGTGTTCTTGGGTCGCCAAGTGACCAAGCACAAACATATTTCTGAAGCAACTTTTGATAAGGTTGACACCGAGATTCGTAAAATTATTGACGCCAACTACTCTATGGCTTACAAAATTCTTGAAGAAAATCGAGATATTTTGGACGCTATGGCCAAAGCCTTGGTTGAGATTGAAACCATCGACGTCGGTCAAATTGATGATTTGATGGCAAGAAAACCAATGCGTGAGCCGGCCGCTGTCGTGGATTCTGACGAAGTATCCTCTGAGCTTGGCACTGGTGAAATAGTGCCAGATGCAAAACCGACTAAGGATGAACCATTGACTGGTGAGACACCTGAGCAATTTGCCTAATTAGGGTTTAGCGTGATCCAGCAGCAGCTAATGATTATGGGTGTGTTAAACATCACACCAGATTCTTTCTCTGATGGCGGTCGTTTTTTGGATGCAAAAAGCGCTATCGACCAAGCTCAATTAATGGTTGAGCAAGGCGCTGATATTATCGATATTGGCGGTGAATCAACCCGCCCTGGTGCCCCAGCAGTGAGCGTTGAGGATGAATTGGGGCGCGTTTTGCCAGTAATCGAAGCACTAAACGGAAAAATCAACATTCCCATTTCCATTGATACTTCGAAGCCCCTTGTTATGCAAAGAGCGGTTGAGGCAGGTGCAAGCATTATTAATGATGTTTGTGCATTGCAAGCCGAAGGTGCGATTGAAATGGCTGGGTCTCTTGATGTGAGTGTGTGTTTGATGCATATGCAAGGTGCGCCAAGGACAATGCAGGAAAAACCGACTTACAAAAATGTAGTCGAGGATGTAAAAACTTTTTTTAAAGAGCGCATCGCCGCTTGCGCGGCAGTTGGCATTAAACCAGAAGCAATTACATTAGACCCTGGCTTTGGCTTTGGTAAGAATTTAGGCCATAATATTGCTTTATTAAAAAATCTATCTGAATTTCATGAATTTGGCGTTTCAATTTTGGCGGGATTGTCACGCAAATCGATGATTGGTACCTTATTAGGCGATAAGGAAGTCAGTGATAGAATGATTGGCAGCGTGACTGCTGCTTTGGTTGCTGTGGAAAATGGTGCCAACATTATTCGAGCGCATGATGTCGCCGAAACAAAAGACGCATTGACAGTGTGGCAACAAATTAAGAATTTTAAGGAGTAGTTTTTGCATCAATATTTCGGTACAGATGGCATAAGAGGTAGAGTTGGTGTTGCACCAATCACCGCAGACTTTCTATTAAAACTGGGATGGGCTGTTGGCTCTGTGTTATCGGCTAAAGGTCAAACCAGTGTTATTATTGGCAAGGACACCCGTGTTTCTGGCTATTTATTTGAGTCCGCACTTGAGGCGGGATTTTTATCTGCGGGCGTTAATGTTGGCCTTTTGGGGCCTATGCCAACACCTGGTATAGCTTATTTAACTCAGGCTTATGCCGCTAGTGTCGGTGTTGTTATAAGTGCTTCACACAACCATTATGAAGATAATGGTGTCAAGTTCTTTTCAGGAAAAGGCCTAAAGTTAAGTGATACACAACAAAGAGCTATTGAGAAAAAACTAGGGGAACCAATGATTAGTGTTGATACTAAGCATATCGGCAGGGCGATCAGACACGACCAAGCTCTAGGACGATATATAGAATTTTGTAAATCCACTTTTAATCGATCGATAGATCTATCGAAGTTGACAATGGTGATTGATTGTGCGAATGGTGCTACTTATCATATTGCTCAAAGCGTTTTTGCCGAGTTGGGCGCTGAAGTGATTATGATTAATAATCAGCCTGACGGCTACAACATCAACCTAAATTGCGGCACGACAGACACTAAGCACTTACAGCAAGAGGTTCTTAAGCACGGAGCAGATCTAGGCATTGCCTTTGATGGTGATGGCGACCGCATGGTAATGGTCGATCACCAGGGCGAGCTGGTCAACGGCGATGAACTCATCTTTATTATTGCCAAGGCGTGGCACTCAACTGGCGACTTAAAGTCTGATACAGTGGTTGGCACACAAATGTCCAATTTGGGTATGCGCCATGCGCTTACCAGTTTGGGTATTCAATTTATTGAAGCCAATGTGGGTGACCGCTTTGTTATGGAGCAGATGAAGAGCAACGATGCTGCACTCGGGGGTGAAGGTTCGGGACATATTATTTGTCTAGATAAGACCACTTCTGGCGATGGCATTATTTCTGCTCTGCAAGTGCTAGAAGTAATTTGTAAAGCAGAGAAGACGCTTTGTGACTTAAAAAATGAAATGATTAAATACCCGCAAGTCCTGATTAACGTCAAGACGGATGAGAAAGTGGACTTGGGTAATCACACAAAGCTTAACGAAGTACTCAGTGTCGTTGAGGCTGAGCTTGGCGATGAAGGCAGAGTACTGATTAGAGCTTCAGGCACTGAGCCTTTAATTCGAGTCATGGTGGAAGCAAGTGATTTGAACTTAGCTGAGGTGAGTGCTCAAAAATTAGCTGCAGCACTTTAGTTAGTTCTAGCTGAAGCTAAAAGCAATTGGTAGTGCCACTACTACCACAACAGACCATAAAAAATAGATTGGTAGGAAGTTTGCAATGGTGCTTTCTACGGATCGTTGTGTATTGCCCAAAAAATTATTTTGGATGCATTGATGGGTTATCTGTATCAAGTGAATAAATATAAGTATGTTGGCGCCAGTCACTGCTACGCGGTTTGGTGTTGTTCCTAACTCTGCCCAGCGATAGAGTATGGCGCTGAGCGCTATGGCATTAACAACGAGTGTCGAAGCCAGTAAACCAATGTGGATAATGTTCATTAACTTTGAGTCTTTTAGCGGATTGTGTCCAATGATGTAAAAGACCGACATTGCCCAAGTTACAAGCAACAAGCCGTTAAAAATAATAAGAAATTCACGGTCGTGATAAGGTGTTTTGCCCTGATAGATGGTTGCCGCAAGATAGGCGACAACTGTAATAAAGAAAAGAGGAATAAAAATACTAGCCAAAGTATTTGCAAAATTGCTCTGCCGGTTAAGGATGTAGTCATAAACGTAGCTAGCAACAGTCGGTGCTGCTACCAATCCAAAAATAATGACGTAGTCCTCATAAAACTGGGAAACATTAATGTCAATCAAATCAAATAGCCCGATGCTGATTGCAGTGAGCACGCCGCCGCCAAGAAGAATTAAGACGGTAATGATAAACACTTCTCCTAGATAACCAAGATACTCAACACGTTTGATTGTCTGCCCCCAATTAGCGCCTGCAAAGCCCAGCCCTAGGAGCGAGAGCATAAGCAAAGGCATATGAATTTGAGACATGATGATGGAGTCGGACGAGGACCGATTTGGCATAAGACCTGCGGTTAACACACAGAACACCACACCAGCCAACAAGTAGCGATTAATCGGAGTGCTGGCCTTGAAATCAACAAAATATAGAATCATCGGAGCAATTAGGATAATTGGTATAAATCTTGGATAAAACCATTCTTCAGTAATGGTAAATATGACTGGAAATTTCGCAAACACACCCGATAATAGTGCGATGATTATTACAAGGAATAATTTGTTTTGTGGGTGATTATCTGCTGCAACAGTTATGTAACTCAGTCGCGCTTGCCAAGTTTTGAGTGTTTCAGACTCAGGCTTAAGCATAATGGCATCACGCAACATCGATTTAAATAATTGAGGGTTATCTTGATAAAGCGACTCTAAAGCTGAGTGATTATCTAGCTTGTTAATTATGTCATTAGTAGTCATGCGCGACTCATATACTAGTGCTTGTAAATTGAGTATAAACTATGCCTACAGTAGTACAAGTGAAACTTTTGCTGCTGGGTATAATGGCGTTTTCTTTTGTGTGGTTTCGATGCATTGAGAGCAAGATGGAATTTTCAACCGCACAATTTGTATTTGTTTTAATCATTTTTTGCTGGACAGGCTTTGTCCGCACAGGCTTTGGTTTTGGTGGCGCGGCCTTGGGTCTGCCCTTTATGATTTTAGTGGCCGGTTCGCCTATTGATTGGCTACCGATTATTGGCCTTCATTTGTTGTTTTTTTCAGGTCTATCTCTTGCCAGCGCATTAAAACAAGTAGATTGGAGGTATTTTAAAAAATCACTGGTTTGGATTTTGCCAGCCAAAATAGTTGGCGTCATTGGCCTTTTGAATTTTCCGCCAAATGTAATGACGGTGATCGTCTATTCGATAACGGGCTTTTATGCCTTGACTTGGCTGTTTAACTACAGTATTAGATCTAACAAAAACTGGCTTGATAATGTACTTTTATCCCTTGGTGGGTATATTTCCGGCACTTCTCTGACCGGTGCACCACTCATCGCTGCAGTTTACATGCGTAAAGTTGCTAAAGAGCAGCTTAGAAATACGCTATTCGTCTTGTGGTTTTTCTTGGTTAGTATAAAGATGGGGGCTTTTATCGCAGTTGGTGTGCATATTGATTGGCAGTACGCACTGATGCTCATACCTGCAGCTGGCGTTGGTCATTATTGTGGGCTAAAGGTGCATGCGAAACTGATGGAAAATGATCAGAAATTTAAGCGTTGGTTGGGTGGCGCATTGCTAATCATTTGTGCGATTGGCATGACCAAACTATTTCTGGGTTAAGTTATTGTAGATCCAGCGGTAATTCTGTAGTGAATTTAATCTCTTCAATAGCGAAATTTGAAGTCACTTTGAGAAACGGCACTTTTTCGATTAAACGCTTATAAAAAGCATCATAACTGTCAATATCGCCGACAATCACCTTGAGCAGATAATCAATTTCGCCACTCATTCGGTAACATTCGAGCACTTCTGGAAAATCTTTAATCGTTTCCGCGAAAATTTTGATCTTTTCTTGGACGTGGGTGTTGATGGTAACAAACACAATGGCGGTGACATTAAGTCCTACGCGCTTGCGATTAATCAAAGAAACCGTTTTATTAATAAAGCCTAGTTTTTTCAGTTGGTTGATTCGCTTCCAGCAGGGTGTGGTTGACAGGTGTACTTCCTTTGATAACTCTTGCACAGTCATCTCCGCATTTTTCTGTAATAAACCCAGTAGCTTTCTATCGATTGCATCCATATTCTATTCCGTTAAAATAGGAAAAATGAAATTTTTTTTCTATAATTCACGAGTATACCAGTATATAAGTATTATTTTTTCTATAAATGTGCAATATGTAGCATATGATACTATAATTGTTGGTATTACTGTTTGGAGCAAAAACTAATGTACCAATACAATGCAGACGATACGGCATTCTTAGTTGAGCGCGTTGATCAATTTGAAAAGCAGTTAAATCGCCATTTAGCAGGCGATTTGGATGCAGCCAAATTCAGAAGTCTTCGATTAAGAAATGGCCTCTACATGGAATTGCATGCCCATATGCTGCGTGTGGCAATTCCTTATGGCATTCTTAATACCGAGCAGCTCAGGGCTTTGGCTGATGTGGCTGATAAGTACGACCGTGGATTTGGTCATTTTACCACCAGACAAAATATTCAATATAATTGGATTGAGCTGCCAGAAATTGCTAATTTACTGCGTGATCTTTCGGCTGTTGGCTTGCACGCCATTCAAACCAGTGGCAAGGCGATGCGTAATATTACTGCAGATCCATTTTCTGGTCTAACAAAAGACGAAGTAGAAGATGCACGACCTTATTGTGAGCTTATTCGTCGTTGGTTCAACATTCACCCTGAATTTTCTTGGTTACCAGGCAAGTTTAAAATAGCCATTAATGGCGCCAAGCTGGACGAAACAGCATTACAAATTCATGACCTTGGACTAAACATTGTGTACAACGAGGCAAACGAACTGGGTTTTGCGGTTTATGTTGGTGGTGGCTTGGGCGCAGCACCGATGGTGGCGCCAGAAATCACCCCATTTGTTGCGGCTGAAGATATTATAAGCTACCTAGAGTCAGTCCTAAGAGTCTACAACCTCAAGGGTCGTAGAGATAACCTGAAACGTTTACGCATTAAGTTCATGGTGCGTGAACATGGCGCAGTCGAGTTTGGCAGAATGGTTGATGAGGACTGGCAACAGACAAAAAATAATCCAGAATTAAAACTCAATATGGACGAGTTGGCAAAACTTAAAAAAGATTTTGCGCTACCAATAGAGCCAGTGGATTTGGCTGGTTTTACAGATACTGTCGATTTTAATTACAGTATTTGGAAGAAAAACAATGTCAGAGCGCACAAGTTATCGGGTTACAGTATTGTTAATATTTCCCTAACACAGCTTGGCACAGCGCCTGGTGATGCCACTTCTGAGCAAATGAGAATGTTGGCCGATCTAGCGGATAAATATTCAAATTCTGAGCTGAGAACAACCAAGCGCCAAAACCTCGTGTTCCCATATGTTAGGCAAAACCAAGTGTTTGAGTTATGGCAAGAGCTGGCAAAAAACAGTTTGGCAAGTCCTCATCAAGGTACTTTAGCGCATGTGGTGGCTTGCCCGGGTGGGGATTATTGTGATCTGGCGAAGGCGGTGTCTATTCCAATCGCTCAACAAGTTCAGCAGCGTTTTGATGATATGGACAAATTGTATGATATTGGCCCAATCAACATCAATATTTCTGGCTGTGAAAACTCTTGCGCCCACCACCATATTTCCGATATTGGTCTTCTGGGTTTAAAGAAGAATGAGCAAGAGTTTTATCAAATTACACTTGCTGGTGAAACACTGCACGAAACAGCCATTGGTAGAAAACTGGGCCGCTCTATAGCTGGTGCAGAGGTTGTTGATGCCATTGAAGACATTGTTAATATTTACTTAGACAGCCGTGAAGAGGGCGAGAACTTTGTTGACGTCTTTAAGCGTATTGGTATCACACCATTTAAGGAGAAGGTCTATGGTTGATGATAACGAGGTTATCACAGTGGTGAGCGAACAGGGTCAAACCGTTGAGCTGGTTAGTGTGGAAGAATGGATTGAAAATATCGACAGCTTGGCTGCTTCTGGCAAAGGCGTTTTAATTAAGCCTGTGGATGATGTAACTTTGCTAAAGGACAGCTTGAATAAAATTGCTTTAATTGCACTTGATTTTGTTGGTTTTGATGATGGCCGTGGTTACTCACAGGCAGCCTTGATTCGCAATAGATGGGGCTATAGCGGTGAAATACGCGGTATTAATACCCATTTAGATCAGTTGCAATTTATGCTTAGATCAGGCGTTAGTACGTATGACTTGCAAGAGCAATATCAAGGCTCGAATGAGCACGACTATACTCATGGCTTTAGTATCTGCTACCAAGCGGCGGCAAATAATGCCGACATGAAAGAGAAGTTTTAGTAAAACCACACTCTAAGAGGTAATGTGATGAAGGATAAGACTTCTAGATCGGTTTGGAAAACGGTATCATGGCGAATTATTGCAACGCTTGATACGGTCATTATTGCCTATCTAATTACTGGCAGCCTTAAGATGGCAGCTTCCATTGGTTCTATTGAGGTAGTAACAAAGATTTTTCTTTATTACTACCACGAACGCACTTGGAACAAAATTTCTTTTGGCTGGGGCTGATGTAGGGCGGCAATGGAGAAGGTATTTAGTTTAAAATTCACCTCATGAATGAGTACGTATTAATCCTTGTTAGTACCATATTGGTCAACAATTTTGTTTTAGTCAAATTTTTAGGTTTGTGCCCCTTTATGGGTGTTTCCAACAAGATGGACACCGCAATCGGCATGGGCTTTGCCACAACGTTTGTGCTCACTTTGGCGAGTATCAGTAGCTATCTGATTAACGCCTATCTTTTAACACCCCTTGATCTTGAATACCTCAGAACCATCGCATTTATTGTGACTATTGCTGCTGTTGTTGGCTTTACAGAGTTAGTTGTCAATAAAACCTCACCGGTTTTGCATCAGTCACTCGGCGTATTTTTACCGCTGATTACAACCAATTGTGCAGTGTTGGGTGTTGCCTTGTTAAACGTTGGTGAAAGTAATAGCTTCCTGCAATCCGGCGTTTATGGCTTTGGTGCTGCAGTGGGCTTTTCTTTTGTACTTGTGCTGTTTTCAGGTATTCGTGAGCGAATCGAATCGGCCAATGTACCTGAAATTTTCAAAGGTGTACCAATCGCATTGATTACTGCGGGATTGATGTCAATGGCCTTCATGGGTTTTATTGGTTTAGTTTGATGTTAGATGCGGTAACAGTACTTTCTATACTGGCGCTTTCCTTTGGCCTAATTCTTGGCTATGCGGCGATTCGGTTTAAGGTTAAGGGCAATCCATTGGTTGACCAAATTGACGCCATATTGCCGCAAACTCAATGCGGCCAGTGTGACTTCCCTGGCTGTCGCCCTTATGCTGAAGCGATTGCCAATGGAGAGGCTGAGATTAACCAATGCCCGCCCGGGGGCCAAGAAGGTGTTGATGCTTTGGCCGAACTTTTAGACGTAGAAACCCTACCCCTTAATGCAGAACACGGCGAGACCAAGCCAAAACGTATTGCAGTGGTTGATGAGCAGGTTTGCATTGGCTGCACGCTTTGTATTCAAGCTTGCCCTGTTGATGCCTTTGTTGGCTCGTCTAAGGTGATGACGCAAGTGATTGCCTCTGAGTGTACTGGCTGTGATTTGTGTTTGCCGGTTTGTCCAGTAGATTGTATTGATATGATAGAGGTTAAGCCGACAATTAATACCTTTGTTCCAAATGTTTTGGAGTTGGCGAATGTCTAATTTCTCCTTCAAGGGTGGTCTTGTTCTTGAAAACCCATTTCCTGCCAAGGAGATTGATCTTATCCGTATACCGTTGCCCGATAGAGTGATTTTGCCGATGCAGCAAAGAATAGGTGAGCAGGCCAAGCCATGCGTTAGTGTGGGCGACCATGTTTTGACTGGCCAAGTAATTGCTACTATTGATGACGATCGTTGCGCACCAGTACATGCCTCTATTTCTGGCACCGTTGTGGCAATTGATAACCAAATAATGGCACATCAATCAGGGATTAAAGCGCTTTGCGTGACCATAGAATCTGATGGTGAAGATGAATGGATGGATAACTCTGTTGCTTGTACTGAAAATTACGATTTTTGTACGCCAGACACCATCTATAACAAAATCCGAGCTTCGGGGATTGTTGGCATGGGCGGTGCAGGGTTTCCAACCCATACCAAGGTGCGATTTGCCGAAGGATGTCACACCTTAATTGTCAACGCCACCGAATGCGAGCCAGGCATTATGTGTGATGATGCCTTGATGCAAGCTTATCCAACCAAGGTTATTCGAGGTGTGGAAGTGTTGTTGCATATTTGTGGCGCTGAAAGGGCTATCATTGCCATTGAAGACGACAAAAAAGAATCCATTGAGCTGCTGAGAAAGTTTTGTAAAAACGAGCGAATTACCATTGAGTCCATACCAACTAAGTACACTTCAGGCGCTGAAAAAATATTGGTGAAATTACTACTAGGTATTGAAATCCCTTCAGGTGGTTATGCCTCTGATGTAGGTGTGCTTTGTCAAAACGTTGGCACTCTGGTGGCTATTTTTGATGCGGTGGTTGAAAATAGACCGCTTATCTCACGCGTTGTGACAGTGACTGGTAGTGCTGTCAAAGAGCCAAAAAATTTCCAAGTAAGGTTGGGCGCTAGTTACGATTATGTGCTCGGATTCGCTGATATTGACCATGGTGAAAATAATTTTCGCATGGCTGGGATGATGATGGGTGTGGATTTAGAGGGGTCAAATTACTCCATCAGCAAGAACACCAACTGTATTTTTGTGAATAAAGTTGAGGAAAAAACCCCAGCGCAAGAATGCATTCGGTGTGGTATGTGTAACACTGTATGCCCAGTTGAGCTGCTGCCTCAGCAATTGTATTGGTATTCAAAGAGCTCAAATATTGAAAAAGCCTTGGACTATAACTTGATGGATTGTATAGAATGTGGCTGTTGTTCGTACGTCTGTCCGAGTAATATTCCACTGGTTGATTATTTCCAATTTGCCAAGGCGCTGAATAGACAACAAGCCAGGGAAAAAGAGCAAACTGATAACGCCAGAGAGCGCTTTGAGTTCCGCGAGCTTCGCTTAGAACGAAATAAGAAAGAGCGTGGCGAAATGATGGAAGCCAAGAAAAAGTCGTTAAAGGAAAAAATGGCCAAAGACAAAGCGCAAAAAGAAGCAATTGCAGCTGCGCAAGAGCGTGTTGCCGCAGCAAAAGCTGCTAGGGAGTCTGAAAATGCAGGCTAAAGTGATGAGCACCAATCAAGTGATGCGCCACGTGATTTATGCGCTGATCTTAGGCGTGGGTGCACAAGTGTATTTCTTTGGTTTGTCTGTCTTAGTGCAAATTACCCTAGCAGTTATAACAGCGTTGGCTGCAGAAGCCTTGGTCCTCCGAATGCGTGGCATGCAGATTGCACCGTCACTGAGCGATGGCTCCGCTGCTCTAACTGCTATCCTGCTGGCGATTGCTGTGCCTAGTATCGCACCATGGTGGATTATTGTTTTAGGTGTTTTATTTGCCATTGTTTTTGGTAAGCAATTGTTTGGTGGTTTGGGCAACAACCCATTTAACCCTGCGATGCTTGGTTATGCATTCCTGCTTATTTCTTACCCGTTGCAAATGACGCAGTGGCCGTCCGAATTCCAAGGCGTGTTAAGCATTTTTGAGCTTTCTGGCATTGATGTTTTAACCGGTGCAACAAACCTAGATTACGCCAAAACTCAATTGATGTTGGGTGAGAGTATTGGTGCATTAACATTCGAGAGCGTTAGTCAAATGTGGATTAACCTTGGATTCTTGTTGGGCGGCGTTTATTTGTTATTGCGTCGAATCATTTTTTGGCATATTCCGCTCTCGCTAATCATCGGCTTGGTGTTAATGTCAGGTATTTTGTATTTTATTGATCCAGATAATTTCTCTTCACCTGTTTTTCACTTGATTAATGGTGCCACAATGCTGGCAGCATTCTTCATTGCCACGGACCCCGTTTCTGCCAGTACAACGCCGTTAGGGCGTTTGATTTATGGTTTTGCCATTGGTGTGATTATTATTGTTATTCGTGTGTTTGGTGGCTATCCCGATGCGGTTGCTTTTGCGGTGTTGTTAATGAACATTACTGTGCCGTTGATTGATTACTACACTCAACCCAAGGTGTTTGGAAAATGAAGAACGTCACTATTCTAAAATCGGGTGTTTTGATGCTTGTCTTCACCTTGATTTGTGTATTTTTTGTCAGCCTAGCAGAGCAAACCACCAAAGATAAAATTGCCTTTAATGAAGAGCAATTGCTTATCAAAAGACTGAATGAAATAGTTGCCAATTACGACAATAATATCGTTGTTGATCAGTTTGAAAAAACGATTGAACTGCACGGCATTGAGCAAAGCATTCGAATTTTCCCAGCAAAGAAAAACGGCCAACTATTCGCCCATCTGATTGAGCATACTTATCCAAACGGATATAACGGTAATATTAGGCTATTGACCGGCATTGATGTCAATGGCGAGTTGTTAGGTGTTCGGGTAATTGCTCATAAGGAAACACCGGGTCTGGGCGATAAAATTGAGACGCGAAAATCGGATTGGATTAAAGGTTTTTCTGGTTTATCCTTGTCAAATTTAGATCAGTCGCAGTGGAGAGTAAAGCGTGATGGTGGAAGCTTTGATCAATTTACTGGTGCAACCATTACGCCTCGTGCTATTGTCAGTGCTGCTTATCAAATATTAGAGTATTTTCAAGAAAGGCCTCTAAGTGAAACTAAGTGATTTTGACTTCGATCTGCCTAAGTCATTAATTGCCCAATTCCCCAGCGAGAAACGTACCGAATCCAAGTTATTGGTCGATGGTGAGTGTATTACTGACACAACCTTTTCCGAGCTGGGTGAATTTCTCAGACCCAATGATTTGTTGGTGCTTAACGACACTCGGGTGATTCCAGCAAGGCTTTTTGCTCAGAAAGAATCGGGTGGTAAAGTTGAAATATTGATCGAGAGGCTACTCAGTGACACTCAAGCTTTGGCGATGATTAAAGCCAGTAGAGCGCCTAAAACTGGTAGTTTTGTCATTCTGGAAAATGGCCAGAAAGCTGAAATTTTAGATAAATCTTCAGGCTTTTACACGTTGTTATTCGCTGGCACGTCGATTCTAGATTTACTCAATGAAGTAGGCCATGTGCCCTTGCCGCCTTATATTGAGCGTAGTGACAAAAAGGAGGATCTCAGTCGCTATCAAACAGTTTATGCGCAAAACGATGGCGCCGTTGCAGCACCAACTGCAGGGCTGCATTTTGATGAGGCGTTGCTTGCTCAATTACACAAGCAAGGGATTGAGCATACGTTTGTCACGCTACATGTTGGTGCCGGCACTTTTCAGCCAGTCAAAGTTGAGAATATTAAAGACCACCACATGCACAGCGAAGTTTATCAAGTGAGCGCCAAAGCTGCTGAAAAAATTAAACAAACGCGCACCAAGGGTGGAAGAATAGTGGCGGTAGGAACGACAGCAGTTCGAACCTTAGAGTCCATGGCATTAAAGGGTGAGGTGTGTGAAACTCGGGGCGATACTGATATTTTTATTTACCCAGGCTTTGAATTTCAGTTGGTCGATGTCATGATTACCAATTTTCATTTGCCGAAATCTTCACTATTGATGTTGGTAAGTGCTTTTATCTCTCGAGAGAAAATGTTTGAAATTTATAATCATGCAATCAAACACAAGTATCGCTTTTTCAGTTATGGTGATGCGATGTTGTTAGAAAAAAAATTATAATTATTTGGTTGACAGGTATCTCGAGAAAGCAAAAATTAACACTGCCAGTACTGGAAGAATCAAGAAACTCGTTCTGATTGACGAAATATCAGCAATCAAGCCAATAAGTGGTGGGCCCAGTAAGAAGCCACCATAGCCAAGAGTTGCAACACTGGCGATAGCCGCTCCTTGAGATACATTTTTGTCATTTGCGGCTCTGGAAAAGGCCAGCGGTATAATGACAGACAAGCCAAGGCCTATTAGCCCAAAGCCAGCCAAGATGTATGCAAACGATGTAAAGGTGAGTACAATTGACGATCCAATCATGGTAATTAATGCGGCAAGACGAGCGGTTTTGGTTACGCCAAATTGGTGTACAATTTGGCCACCAATCAATCTCATTGTCATCATAGCAATAGAAAAAACCGCATAACCCAATGCCGCATCCCCTTCGCTCACATGCGCGACAGCTATCAGGAAAATTGCGCCCCAGTCTGCTATCACACCCTCACTAAGAGACGCACAAAATGCGACAATGGCAACGCCAAGTAAAGAGCTTTCGGGAAGTACGTAAATTGGAGCATTATTGTGTTTTTTGTTGTGCTTGGATTGACCAGATGTGGAGATGATAAAGAGTGTAATTATTAAAACGACAAAAGCACTGGATGTAAATTGTGTCGGCATGTTTACATCATATGTTGCTGATAAGAAACTGGAGCCTGCGCCAATACCGGCGCCAAAACTCCACATAGCATGAAAAGATGACATCAAAGGTCGTTGAGCTTTGCGTTCAACTTCAGCAGCCCAGGCGTTCATAGCTACATCCATGCCGCCACTGATGGCGCCGAATATAATCATAGATATTGACAGCATCCATATTGATGGCGCAAAGGCAATCAGGATAAGTATGACTGAATTAAATATGGCAATATGCTTGGTCACCGTTGCTGCGCCATAATGATCAGCAGCTCGACCAGATAATGAAAATGCAACAACAGCGCCTAAAGCCATCAAAAGCAGTAATAGACCCAATGCAGCCGGGCTTAGATTGTGCTTGTCTGAAATAGCAGGAATACGAGAAGCCCAAATACCAAATACGGCGCCATTGAGGACAAACATCGATGCAACTGCAATATATCTATTTCGTATCATTGTCATAATGTCATTAAATTCCCAGTTTGTAACAAGGAAAAAATTAATATAACAGTGTTTTATATTAGTTTATTAATTTATTAATGATTTTTCTGTTTTGACTTTGTTTTACTCACTGCCAGGCAGATTTCAGTTAAACCGTTGTAGTTGGTGCAGTGTTATGTTGGCTAACAAATTGTCACAAAGGGGAATACGCCCCAACAATCAAACCACCCTTGTTGCTTTTGTTTGTTGTGGGTTGATTGTTGAGATAAGTCGGTTATCATCGCTTTGTCTTGAGGCTGGCTATGATATTTTGAAGCTTTTCGCTAGTTTCGCAAAACCTCAAGCAAGGTTTTCCCCATCATTGCCGGGGTTGGTGCAACACTGACACCGCAGCGCTGCAGTGTAGCAATTTTATCTTGTGCGCTACCACTACCACCACCACTAATAACAGCGCCAGCATGCCCCATGCGTTTGCCTTTGGGTGCGGTTAATCCGGCAATATAAGAAACAACCGGCTTTGAAATATTGGAGGAGATAAATTCAGCAGCCTCTTCTTCGGCGCTGCCACCAATCTCGCCAACCATAATGATTGATTTAGTATTCTCGTCGGCTTCAAAAAGTTTAAGGCAATCAATAAAATTAGTGCCGTTTACTGGGTCGCCACCAATGCCAATACAAGTTGTTTGACCGAGGCCTGCGAGAGTTGTTTGGTGAACGGCTTCATAAGTAAGCGTGCCTGAGCGAGAAACAATACCGACAGTACCACTCTGGTGAATATTACCCGGCATGATGCCAAGTTTGCACTCTCCAGGAGTGATAACACCCGGACAGTTTGGGCCAATCAGTCTCGACTTAGAGCCTTTCAACATGGCTTTTATTTTGACCATATCAAGAACTGGAATGCCCTCAGTAATGCAAGTAATAATTGGCATTTCAGCTTCAATCGCTTCCTTAATGGAGGCAAATGCAAACTTTGGCGGTACATAAATCATAGAGGCATTTGCACCAGTCTCAGCCATTGCATCCTTGACTGTATTAAAGACGGGGCGATCCAAGTGTGTTTGCCCACCTTTGCCCGGCGTAACGCCGCCAACAAATTGAGTGCCATAGGCAATCGATTGCTCTGAATGAAATGTACCCTGCTTGCCGGTAAAGCCTTGGCAGATTACTTTGGTGTCTTTGTTAATCAGTACGCTCATTTCGCCATCTCCACTACTTGTTTTGCTGCCTGAGTTAAATCAGCCTCGGTCACAATATTAAAGTCACTATTGTTCAAAATTTCCAAGCCTTCAGTGGCATTGGTGCCTTCCAGTCTGATAACAATAGGCAGTGTAAGGCCAATCTTTTCGATAGCTTGAAGAATACCCTCTGCAATAAGATCACAGCGGACAATGCCACCAAAAATATTAACCAATATAGCTTTTACGTCAGCACCGCTTTGAATGATTTCAAATGCCTTGGCAACACGATCCGCTGTTGCAGTGCCACCGACATCAAGAAAGTTAGCGGGTGAGCCGCCATGGTATTCGATGAGATCCATCGTGGCCATGGCAAGGCCAGCGCCATTAACCATGCAGCCAACTGTGCCATCAAGAGAAATATAATTCAGTTGTGATTCACTAGCAATTCTTTCTTTTTCATCTTCTTGGGAAATGTCACGTAATTTGGCAATGTCTTCATTTCGATAAAGCGCGTTGTCATCAAAATCGATTTTGCCATCAAGTGCAATGATTTCATCAGCACCAGTGATAATTAGCGGATTAATCTCGACGAGGTTCACATCATTTTTGATGAATATATTGTAAAGCCCAAGCAGGGTTTTGGAAAACTGTGTGTAAAGGCTACTATCCAGTTGTAGCTGAGCAGCGATTTCATGGCATTCTTTTTCTTCCAATGCGCCCAGTGGATTGATTGCATGCTTGATGATTTTCTCAGGTGTATTAGCTGCCACTTCTTCAATATCCATGCCGCCCTCGGTTGATGCCAGCACGGTAATGCTAGACGTGGCACGATCAACGAGTAAGCCTAAGTAGAGTTCCTTTTGTATATCCTGACCTGCTTCAATAATAACTTGATTAATGGGCAGTCCATTTTCGTCGGTTTGTGGCGTCACCAGCTTATCGCCCAATAATTTTTCACTTGCACTAATCGCTTCGTCAACGCTAAAGCAGACCACAACACCACCACCTTTGCCTCGACCACCTGCGTGAACTTGGGCTTTAACAACCCAAACACTACCGCCAAGTTTATCGCAGGCGAGAGATGTTTCTGTAGCGTTTGAAATAACAATGAATTTTGGCACTTGGATGCCGTTTTGTGAGAATAACCGCTTGGCCTGATATTCGTGGATGTGCATAAAATTGGTAAAAAATAAAGGTTAAAATACGAGCAGGCGTATTCTACACATATCGCATTAGTATAGTTAGAATAATTACTAGTTGAATCTAATTAAACACTGATTATCTCAGGAGAAAAATGGCGAATTACAGTACAAGCCAATTTAAAAATGGCCTCAAATTAATGCTGGATGGTAATCCTTGCTCAATTGTTAATAATGAAATTGTTAAACCAGGAAAAGGTCAGGCGTTTAACCGCGTTAAATTTAAAGATTTAATTACTGGAAAAACACTTGAAAAAACTTTTAAATCTAGTGAGTCTTTAGAGGGTGCGGATGTAATGGAATTGGATATGCAATATCTATACAGCGACGGTGAAGCGTGGCATTTTATGGATCCTGACTCTTATGAGCAATATGCGCTTGATGAAACGGCGATGGCCGGCGCTATTAATTATCTTGTAGAGCAAGATAACTGCGTTGTCACCTTATGGAATAACAATCCAATTTCAGTTACCCCACCTAACCATGTGGTTTTAGAAGTTGTTGATACCGATCCAGGCCTTAAAGGCGATACCGCTGGAACAGGTGGTAAGCCAGCAACAATGAACACTGGTGTGGTTGTACAAGTGCCTTTGTTTATCAGTATTGGCGAAAAAGTAAAGGTTGATACGCGTACTAACGAGTACGCTGGTCGCTCATAACAGCGGCTCCATAAATACGC
>CAJXHL010000030.1 GCA_913054335.1 uncultured Gammaproteobacteria bacterium
TGTGGTGTCTTGTTATATCTTATATGGCGTCCCGTAGGAGATTCGAACTGCCTGTCTTCAGGATGAAATCCTGATGTCCTGGGCCACTAGACGAACGGGACAAAAATCGTGCTTTAGTTTAGTGCCAAGGTTTGTCATCTATAAATAATCCTTGGCACTGAATTTGGCATCGCGTAGGGGAATCGAACCCCTCTTGCCAGGATGAAAACCTGGAGTCCTAACCGATAGACGAACGCGACATAAGTTTTTTTGCTGGTGGAGCTAAGCGGGATCGAACCGCTGACCTCTACACTGCCAGTGTAGCGCTCTCCCAGCTGAGCTATAGCCCCAAAATCTGGGTTATTCAGCAAAAACGTAAATTATAGTCTGTATCTTAATTCAGTCAAGTCAAAATTGGTAAAATATTTAGATATCTTTACCCAATATAGTAATCATGGAAAAAACATTTGACGCCGAGCGATATTCTATCGAAGTGCTTTACCACATCGGTGCTTACGAAAACTCAATCCACTTTATTGTCGATAAGAAAACCAAGCACTGTGCGATTGTTGACCCCGCCTGGGAGGCGGACTTATTCATTCAAAGAATTGAAGAAAAAGGCTACACACTTACCGATATTTGGATCACGCATTGGCATGGAGACCACACCAATGCCGTCGACGAAGTTGCAGATAAAACCGGCGCTAAAATTACGGCAGGTATTAATGAACTGCCCTATCTCGATATTGAAAACACGGTGCATACGGTGAAAGACGGTGATATTCTGAGGCTTGGTGAAACTGAAATCAAAATCATTGAAACTCCTGGTCATACTGCTGGTGGTGTTTGCTACTTACTGGATGACCATCTGATTGCGGGTGACACACTGTTTGTCTATGGTGTTGGCATTTGCTGCTTATCGGGCTCAGACCCAGTCAAATTATTCCATTCGCTAAATAAGTTAAAAACACAAGTTGCTGACAATATTACACTGCTTTGCGGCCATGATTACGGCAGCGAAATTAGCACCACGCTTGCGCAGCAAAAAAGAGCCAACCCTTTTTTGTTGATTGAAGACCTAGAAACCTTTGTTCGTTATCGAATGGAAGTGCACGATGTCACTCGCACATACCCTATGTCGCCGATGACACTGGCTGAGGTAAGCGCCCTTCTATGATAGGCATTTACGGCGGCTCGTTTGACCCAATACATTTAGGTCATCTTGAAACAGCCACATCAATAAAAAGCGAACTCAACCTAGAAAAGTGTCTTTTGATGCCGTGTGCAACACCGGTTCATAAAGAAGGCCTACATTATTCTGATTTTGAGCGTCTTGAAATGCTCAATCTCGCCCTAAAAGACTACCCAAAACTGGAAATAGACACTCGGGAAATAAATAAAGGCGGCGACTCATTCACCATTGACACACTAAAGCAGTTGAGAGACGAAAAACCTAATGAGATATTTTGCCTTATTATTGGCATGGACAGCTTTATCCAATTCAAAAGCTGGAAAAACTGGCAAGACTTTTCTGCCCTTGCCCATTTAATCGTTCTAGCAAGGCCGAACTATCAAAACAATAATCTGTCACTGGCTTCATTTGACACAATTCAAGACATAAAATCACTTGCTGGACAGCAAAATGGACTGCTTTACTTTGCCTCATGCCCCTTGATAGATATTTCTTCAAGCGAGATTCGCTGTAAAATAGCCGCCAATAAAAATCTTGACAATCTTTTACCTAAACCCATTATTAACTACATAAAAAACAATGACACTTGATGAAGAAATAAAAGTGGTTATCGATGTTATCGATGACATGAAAGGGGAAAATATCCTTAGCTTTAACGTACTGAAGAAAAGTGCGGATATGGAAGCCATCATCGTTGCCACTGGCCGATCGGTACAGCACGTGCGAGGTATTGCCAATAATATCAAAATTGAAGCAAAGCGATTAAGCATGACTTTTCTTGGCATGGAGGGCTCTGAAGTTGGCGAATGGGCACTGGTTGATCTTGGTTCAGTAGTCGCTCATATCATGACTGAAAAAACGCGCGAATATTACAATCTAGAGAAACTCTGGTCATTCGAGGACGATGAGGATTAACCTGATCACCATTGGTAAAAAAATGCCAGAATGGATTAATAATGGCATTAATCACTACAAAAAACAATTACCAAGCCCTTACAACTTCACCATAACCGCCATAGAGGCACAAAACCGTAAAGCAAAAAACATTAATCAAATCAAAAGTCTAGAAAGTAAGATGCTGCTTGAAGCCGCCAGTGGCGCTTCAATATTGATAGCTTTTGATGAAACAGGTAAACAACAATCCTCACAAATGATTGCCGATGCAATGAAATCTTGGCAATTAGAGGGTGAGAATGTCGCATTACTAATTGGTGGCGCTGACGGCTTAACAGATGAATGCAAAGCCAAATGCCACCAACTTTGGGGCTTGTCCAAATTGACAATGACGCACTCAATGGCAAGACTTCTTGTTGTAGAGCAAATCTATCGTGGCCACAGCTTACTGACCAACCACCCCTATCATCGAGAGTAGTTGCTATAAGATCGTTAAAACACTCTCTGGCGGACGACCAATAACCACGCCCTTGTCTGTTTTAACAATGGGTCGCTCAATAAGAATCGGTGTTGCAATCATTGCCTGAATTAAAGCCTGTTCTGACAAAGACGGATCGGAAAGATTTTGCATCTTATACTCCGCCTCACCCGTTCTCATTAATTCGCGCGCACTCAGACCAAGATTGGACAACAGCGAGGCGAGTTCAGCTTCGTTGGGTGGTGTTTCCAGATAATTAATGATTTCAAACTGAGCATTGTTTTGCTCTAAAATAGCCAATGTTGCTCTGGATTTTGAACACCGTGCATTGTGATAAATCTTAGTCGTCATCGATTAATCCATGAAAAAAATAGAGAACTTTACAACAATCATTTTATAATTTTCTGAATGATAAAAATGAATAAAAAATGTGTAAAAATTTGAAATTAATAGCACTAGCTATTGATGAGAATTTTTCTGCACTTTTTACACTAAAGTATAAGTTTCGCACAAACAAACGCCAAGGCGTTGTTTGGCTTAGCTTTACACTCAAAGAGCATAAGTTTCGTAGAAACAGATGCTGGGGCACTGTTTAACTCAGCTTTAACATTTTTCGCCTCAGCCCTTTGGGATAGGGATATTTTCCATTTTCCTGTGTTAAATTTTATCACTAGACAACAAGTAGAGTTTCAAATTTATGTCTTGCAAAATGAAAAAAAAATCCTCTATCAAATCTAAAATTATTGTTGCAAAGCTCTCTTTAATTATACCCATGCGGCACAAGTTTCGTTTGAGCAAGAAAATTGCTCAACTCAGCTTTGTACTCACTCTATTATTACCATTTCAGGCATGCAAAGCATCTGTATTTGGCGACATTCTTGAGTGGATTAGCCCAACCATAGCCTCTGAACAAGAAGTAATCGAGATCGTTGACGAACCCCTAGGGGTAGTCTTTGAGTTAGTCGATATGAGTGGTAATATTTACACACAGAACAAAACCAAAGGTAAATATCTAATCGTCAACTTTTGGGCAACTTGGTGTGCACCATGCCTCAAAGAAATTCCCGCTTTTGTCGAGTTTTATAATAACCATTCAGATAAGGTTGAAATCTTAGGACTCAACTATGAAGGCATGAATGTCAAAGCGGTTAATGACTTTAAAGAACGATTTGACGTTAATTACCCTATTATTCTCTATGCGGGCAGTAATGAGGCTGAATACACCAAATTCGGCGATCTTGTTGGCATGCCAACCACAATTGTTTATGACCCTAATGGCGAACTTCTACACACTTTTATTGGTGAAATTGGCATTGAAGAATTGGCGCAGTTTATACCATTAGAGATTGTTGAAAAATAGTGCATAGCACTGTTTTTCAACAACACCGACAATTTTTTAAGTTGGGGAAGGGTATTAAAACTAACGTCTTTTAAAGCTATATAATTTTTACCCTTCCCCAAGCCCCATCCCAAAATTAATTTTGCAACGGTATCACTAGACTTTTAGATTCACCGCCCTCATCACGAACAAGTTTTGGCAACAAATAGCCAGATAAACTTTTTTGTAATTCTCGATAGATATCTTTTGCTTTTTCATCGCTGAGCAAAAAATGTTCAGCGCCACTTACCTTGTCAAGCAGGTGAAGGTAATAAGGCATGATGGAACTTGCAAACAACTTGTGTGATAGTGCTGCAAGTATGCTGGCATTATCATTAACACCTTTCAGCAACACAGACTGATTAAGAAGCGTCAAAGACTGCAGTTTTTTTACTTGATTTATAAAATCAGCTGAGATTTCTCGAGGGTGGTTTATGTGAAAAACCATCACAACTTTTAAGCGAGTTCTACTCAATATTTCTGACAGTTTATCAGTGATTCGACTTGGAACAACTACAGCAGTTCTGCTGTGAATTCTAAGGATTTTAATGTGCTCAATACCCTCGACTGATTTCACTATTTTTTCAATTTTCCCGTCACTAAGCGTTAGTGGATCGCCACCACTAAGAATAACTTCATTAACCCCAAGGTTTGCCTCTAAATATTGCTCAATCTCCTGCCAATTACTAAGAATATCATGCTCTTCATAGTCAAAATTTTGTCTAAAACAATATTGACAATGAATCGCACAAACTCGACTGGCTATCAACAAAACTCTTGAGGTGTATTTATGTATCAAGCCTTGTATCGGTGAGAATTTCTCATCCTCAAGAGGAGAATCACTAAAGCCATCTTGTGCTTGACTTGTCGACGGTAAAACTTGTAATAAAAGTGGATCCAGTGGATTGCCGACCTCAATTTTGTCAGCAAACTCCAATGGAATTTTGATTGGAAATTTTCCTTCAGAAAAGCACTCAGTATGCAGTTGGCGATTGGCTACATCAGCACTTTTGATACTATTCCTGACGCTTTGATTCCAAGTAATATTCATAAATAAGTATTCAGATTATAGAAAATAATAAATTAACAGACAAGTCGAAATAAACGCGGCACAAAGGTGATTATAATTTACTCACCAACATCACTACGACGTTATCGAAGAATTATACCAAATGACATAGCGGCTCATCTTTTTAAGCCTTTAATTAATAGAGACCTTTGCAATATGAATGCACCCGTAAGCCTTGATGATCTGAATCAAGAACAGCGTCTTTCAGTTACCCTTGACGATAATATGAACGCGCTTATTTTGGCTGGCGCTGGTAGTGGTAAAACACGTGTCCTTATTCATCGAATTCATTATTTGGTTTCTGAGAAAAACTACCATCTTGACTCTATTCTTGCTGTTACCTTTACTAATAAAGCCGCTAATGAAATGCGTGAACGGTTGGGCGACCTACTATTAAGACCTATCGGGCGAATGTGGGTAGGTACTTTTCATTCGCTGGCTCATCGCTTGTTGAGAACACACGCGATTGAAGCCAACTTATCACCCACTTTCCAAATTCTAGATCAGCAGGATCAGTATCGAATCATTAAACGACTAATGAAGGAAAACGGCATCGACGAAGCCAAGTTTCCAATTCGCAAAGTTCAATGGTTTATTAATCAACAAAAAGATGAAGGTATTAAACCAATCGATATTGATGCTGGTTACAATTTCTTTATCAAGCAAAGCGCTAAAGTTTTTGCCTTGTATGAAACACATTGTCAAGTCAATGACTTGGTGGATTTTGCTGGCTTGTTGGTTAAAAGTCATGAATTACTAAAAAACAACGCATCACTGCTTGAGCACTACCAAAGGCAATTCAAACATATCTTGGTTGACGAGTTTCAGGACACCAACACCGTTCAATACCAATGGATTAAGTTATTACGAACTGAAAATAATCACATTTTTTGTGTCGGTGATGATGATCAATCGATCTATGGCTGGCGTGGTGCAAAAATTGAAAATATCCAAAAAATTGAGCAGGATTTTCAGCCAATTAAGGTGATCAAATTAGAGCAAAATTATCGCTCCACTGGTAATATCCTTAGCGCTTCAAATGCGCTGATTACCAATAATCAAAACCGTTTGGAAAAGTCCTTGTGGACCGAATCGGGTGATGGGGACTTAATTGATGTCTACAATGCTCGCACTGAAACAGAAGAAGCCCAACACGTGGTGGGTGTCATCAATGATGCATTTAATCAAGGTCAAAATCTTGGTGAAAGTGCTATTCTTTATCGCTCCAACGCTCAGTCTCGTGTTTTTGAAGAAGCACTAATCAAACGACATATTGATTATCGAATTTATGGAGGATTGCGCTTTTTTGAGCGAGCTGAAATTAAAGATGCGATGGGTTATGTACGTTTGGTAGAGAATCAAAATGACAATATTGCTTTTGAGCGCATTGTTAATTTCCCGGCACGGGGTATTGGCCTTGCTACAGTTGAAAAGATTCGAGCATACAGCGTTGAAAATCAGTCCAGCCTTTTCCAATCTTCCATTGCGATTGTGGACACACTACCAACTCGTGCGGCTAATGCGTTAAAGTCATTTATTGAGATGATTGGCTCGATAGATGACGACACCAAGCATTTAATCCTGAGTGAAAAAATTGATGGGATATTAGTCAAATCATCACTAATGGATCACTACGCTAATGATAAAACCGACAAAGCAGGCAGTAAGAAGGAAAATTTAGATGAATTGGTCAGCGCTGCTGGACAATATACTCATGATGAAGAAAATGAAATGAGCGAAACCCAAGGTTTTATCGCACTTGCAACACTTGATACCAGTGGAGAATCTAATCAACAAAATCGAGATTGCGTGCAACTAATGACTATCCATTCCGCCAAAGGTTTAGAGTTTCCTAGGGTGTTCTTGGTGGGCATGGAGGAAGATTTATTTCCTTCCAGGCAATCTAAAGATGAGCCGCATTTATTGGATGAAGAGCGCCGCCTATGCTATGTGGGTATGACTAGGGCAATGAAAAAACTCCATCTCTATTATGCTGACAAACGTTTTCTACACGGTCAATCCTTCTACTCAATGCCCTCGCGTTTTCTTGAAGAGATACCTGATGCCTTTCTTAACCATTTCAAAAGCCCTCACAAGGATTATAGCGACAGCGCATCTCGCGAATCATTTGGAAAAAGACAAACAATCGTTGCCATCTCGAGCTCGCCTTATTCAATAGGACAAACGGTTAAGCACGCAAAATTTGGCTTCGGAACGATACTGAACTACGAAGGTAGCGGTGATGCAGCCCGCGTACAGGTCAAATTTAGTAAAGTCGGGACGAAGTGGTTAATTACCTCTTATGCAAATTTAGAGATCGCTTAGTTCTCGTCTAGCTTTGCGTCCAAGGCATGCCGTCGTGACGCCATCCATTTAAATTACCGCGTTGATCATGTTCATCAAGATCGCCTTCAAAACCGCTAGCAACATGAGATACATGAGTAAATCCACTCGCCTCTAGGCACTTAAGTGCCTCATTAGAGCGGTATCCACTACGACACATTAGGATAATTTCTGTATCAAAAACATCATCGCGTTCCGAGAGTTGTTTTTTAACTGCATCGGCAAACCCTTGTGGATTGGGTTGCCAGTTCGGCTCATCCGACCATGGAATTAAAACGGAATTACCCGGAAAGCCTACAAACTTGTGTTCAGCTGTAGAGCGTACATCAACAAGCAAGGAGTTGGTGTTGTTGGTAAGATTTTCAAAAGCTTGTTTTGGTAATAAATTACGCTTATAAGGCATTTTCACTCCGTCAGATTGAAACTCAATAATAACATTTATATTATCATAGTTCAGAGATTGTATCTGCGCTTGCGCTAAAAAAATTATGACCTTTTAACAAACAAAGCAATCGATTCCACATGCGCTGTTTGCGGAAACATATCCATAACCCCTGCTTTTTCTAATTGATAACCCAACTCGAGCAATTTGGCCGTATCCCTGGCAAGCGTTGCCGGATTACACGAAACATAGACCAAGCGCTCCACACCAAGTTTTGGTAATAATTTGACAATTTCAATCGCACCTGTTCTTGCAGGGTCAATTAAGGCTTTATTATAGGTTTGACCTCTGAACCACTCATAACCCTCTACTTCTTCAAATAGGTCAGCTTTATAGAACAAAGCATTTTCGATACCATTTCTCTGTGCATTTTCCTTTGCTCGCTCAATTAGACCGCTATCTCCTTCCACCCCAACAACGCTTTTAGCATAGCGGGCAATCGGCAAGGTGAAGTTTCCAAGTCCACAGAAAAGATCAATAACCTTGTCTTCATTACACAACTCCAATAACGATATAGCCAAACTCAACATTTTTTGATTTAACTCAAAATTAACTTGAGTGAAATCGGTTGGCAAAAATGCCATTTCAATTTTATACTCTGGCAGGGAGTAGCTCAAATTCACAACTTTATCTAAGGGTTTGACAGTATTCATGCCGCCGCTTTGTGTATACCAAGTGATTGAGAGCTGCTCAGCACAATCTCTAAGCACAGCCTCATCTTCAGTTGTTAATGGCTCAAGGTGCCTAAGAATAAGTATGGTATCGTGCTGGGCAATCGCAACCTCTATTTGCGGAATTTGTGATTTAACGCTCAGCTTGCCAATGCATTCTCCTAAAACAGTTAAATTATCCCCGAGCGAAGGGTGTAGCACTTCACAACGCTCCATCACCGTAATAAAGGATGATTTACGCTCTCTAAAGCCAACCAACACTTTTTCTTTTTTGTGTACGTAGCGCACGCCTAATCTGGCTTTACGTCGATAGCCCCAACTTATCACTTGCAGTGGATCTAGCCACTCCTTAGGTTCCGTCTTAGCCTGCCCCATAAAAGCACTTCGCAGCCAAGTTTGCTTGGCATTTATTTGATTTTCACTTGATAAATGTTGGAACGAACAGCCGCCACAAATACCGTAAACCGCACACTTTGGCTCAATTCTATCTGGAGATGATGTAAGAATTTCAACAACGTCAGCCTCCTCAAACTTGGCTCTGGACAATGAACGATTAGCAATCACTTTCTCGCCAGGCAATGCACCGCGTGTAAAAATAATCTTGTTATCAAAATGAGAAATGCCTCTGCCTTCATGCGACAAAGTTTCAATATCTAACTCATACGTTTTGGCTTTTACTTTACGCCTTCTACCCATCTAATAACTCCACCCAATGTTTAACAGGCACTGGACTGCCTTTTTGCAAATGCATCAAACAGCCAATGTTGCTGGTGATTATCATCGCTGGGCTTGATTTGGTTAAGTGTGTGATTTTGTTTGATCTTAGTTCTTTGGCCAGCTTGGGCTGAAATATCGAATAAGTGCCTGCAGAACCACAACACAGATGCGAATCTTTTACCGGTACCTGTGTGTAGCCAAATTGGCCTAATAACGACTCAACCAAACCACCTAGTTGTTGGCCGTGCTGCATTGTACAAGGCTCATGGTAAGAAATGTTTTTTTCACTCAAATGCAATTGAGAAAGGTCTTCTGTTGATAAAAATTCGGCAATATCTTGAGTGTTCGAGACAATCAATAACGCTTTAGCGTGATACTCATCATCTTTATCAAAAAGTTTTGGATAATCTTTCACCATCACGCCACAGCCACTGGCACTTGACAGTATGACTTCAATATCGTCTTCTAGTTGCCGCTGCCATGCATCAATATTTTTCTTTACCTTGCTAATCGCCTCCTCAGAGGCGGCCAAATGTTGATCAATCGCGCCACAACATTGACTCTGAGGGCTCTCTACTACAGAAATATTAAGCTTGGCTAAAATGTTTTTAATACTGTGGTTGATGTTCGGCGCCAAGGTTGGCTGAACACAGCCACCCAACAATAGAACTTTACGCGTACTGTTCTCAGCTTTGAGTTTGTTGCCCACTTTGCCAGAATGGCGGAAAAAATAACCAATGGGTTTAAACAGCAAAGGCGTTGTTAAAAACTTGCGAATAAACAGACGGTAGACTTTTTGCCAAAAAGGGCGTTTAGTTTCAAGGAAGTTTCTCCCTATATCTAACAGTTGTGAATATTCAACACCCGATGGGCAAGTCGTCTCACACGAGCGACAAGTGAGACAGCGATCTAAATGCTTCAAAGTGTCGAAACTGGCTTGATTATCTTCAAGCGCTGATTGCATTAAATAAATACGCCCTCTTGGAGAGTCAAGCTCATCACCAAGCAGTTGGTATGTTGGGCAGGTGGCCAAACAAAAACCACAATGCACACAAGCGCCAATCACCTTGTTGGCTTTTTGATTGACAAAGTCAGTAAACGAAGTCTGTTGAACCGAGGAGTGCATTAAAGAGACCTTTGCCTAATTATGGATGACTGGAAAAATGATAGATTTTGCCGAATTGATAATTTGATTGCTGTAAGCGGGGCTACGCTCACAGTCCTTAAATTTTGTTCTAGGATGGCTAAGGCTGAACTTAAAAAATTATCAAGCGGATGAGTGATAGTGCTTTGACGATTTTTCATAATTAGGCAAAGGTCTCTATACAAAGACTCCGTAAGGATCAAAGATTTGTTTTAATTTCTGGGTTAACGACATATGTAGCGCAGAAGTGCTTTGTTGAGGCCTTGGTTTTTTCTGATGACTCAGAGCCGCAGCTGCTGGTAATATCTTAAAACTCATTTGCGTGATAAGTGCCAGTTGCCCTTTCGAGCCAACCAACAACCTGGAGACATCGTAACCGGCAACATTTTTCATTACTTGCCCGCCAAAATTCATCAGCTCGCCTTTGCCATTAATAATCTGCACACCCAAGACAGCGTCGGCAAAGTCAGCACCTGCGCTCGCGTACAATGCACCAATGGTTTGCTCGGGATTATCTGTAAAAAAAGTAAGTGCTTGATTATTTTTCTTTAGGATTTGTTCGATTTGTGCAATTGAGGTACCGGCTTTGATGGTAATCACAAGTTCTTCAGGATAGTATTCCACAACACCCGAATAAGTGCTCATGTCAATATTCTTTTTCAACTCCGAGCTCGTTCCACCAATGTGAATTTGTTCGCTTTCTTTAATCAGCTGTTGAAGCTCTGCAATCGATTTCATTAAAGAGGCCTTTTCGTAATTATGGTTGATTGGAAAAATGATAGATTTTGCCGAATTGATAATTTATTAAATCTTGTCCTAGCACGGCTAAGGCTGGATTTAATAAATTATCAAGTGGGTGAAAGGTGGTGTTTTGGCGATTATTCATCATTATTCAAAGGTCTCTTAAAAACGCTCTAATTCTGGATGTGGTAACTCGCCGTGATGCACGTGCATATTGCCCAGTTCTGCACAACGATGAAGTTCTGGCACTGCTTTGCCTGGATTAAGTAGTGAATCTGGATCGAAGGCCGCTTTAATTTGATGAAAAACCTCAAGCTCTTTGACGCTGTATTGGACACACATCGCGTCCAATTTTTCAATACCAACACCGTGCTCTCCTGTAATCGAACCACCTACAGAAACACAATGTTTGAGAATATCCATACCAAAAGCTTCTGTTTTTTCTAACTCACCAGGGACACCAGCATCGTATAGAATCAGTGGATGAAGGTTACCATCCCCCGCGTGAAAAACATTGGCAACACGGAGCTGATAATGTTTTGATAATTCGTTAATTTTTTCCAGCACACCAGCCAAATGACGCTTTGGAATAGTACCATCCATACAATAATAATCTGGCGAAAGACGCCCGACTGCTGGGAATGACGACTTACGCCCCTGCCATAACAATAAGCGCTCTGCTTCATTCTCGGAAACTTTAATGGTTGATGCGCCTACAAGAATTTTCAGGGCCGACTCAAGCTCGGCCTCCACCAATTCCACTTCGCCGTCCAGTTCACACAACAATAACGCTTCTACGTCTAACGGATAACCTGCATGAACAAAGGCTTCAGAAGCCTCAATAGCAAATTTGTCCATCATCTCCAAACCTGCTGGGACAATACCAGCCTTGATAATATCTGCTACAGCATGTGCGCATTCTCTAACTGTATCAAAACCCGCCATGACCAACTTAGCAAGCGCTGGCTTTTTGGTGAGCTTGACGGTAATTTCAGTAATAACGCCTAGTAGTCCTTCAGAACCATTCATTAACGCTAACAAACCCAAGCCTTCATCACTACGACTCAAAATCAATTCTTCACCGTCCATAGTGAGCATTTTAATGGCTTCAACATTATGCACAGTTAAACCGTATTTAAGACAGTGCACGCCACCAGAATTCTCAGCAACATTACCACCAATTGTGCATGCTATTTGCGAAGAAGGATCCGGTGCATAATACAATCCATACTCGGCAACCGCTTCGCTTATAGCTAGATTCCTTACTCCGGGCTCAACAACAGCCAATTGGCTCTGTGCATCAATTGAGACAACTCGAGTCATTTTAGAGAGGCCTAGAACAACACAACCCTCAAGTGGTGTTGCACCACCCGAAAGGCCTGTACCAGCTCCTCGAGTTACTATCGGCGTTTTAGTCTTACGGCAAATTTTGAGTACCGCTTTGATTTGCTCAATATTTGTAGGCAGCGCAACCGCCATTGGTTTTTGTTTGTAAACACTGAGTCCATCACATTCAAAGGCGCGCGTATTCTCACTTCCACAAATGATACTGCCCTTTGGTAAGGCGCGGGATAATTGACTGCTAACTGACATGCTGGTCATTATCCAGTGATTTGAATTCATGCAGTTATGAATTTTTTTACAATTACCCAAGTTCAATTGTAAGATAATACGCACCAGATCTTTATTGTCTCCTTTTTTTTAATTATCCAATCATTTATTATGCAATCATTTAATCCACCCGTAAGAACACTCATGGGTCCCGGCCCGTCAAATGTTCACCCTAGAATCCTTAGCGCAATGGCTAGACCAACTATTGGTCACTTAGATCCTGCCTTTGTTGGCATGATGGACGAAGTTAAAGAAATGTTGAAAATTGCATTTAAAACTGAAAATGAATTAACAATGCCTGTGTCTGCACCAGGTTCTGCGGGTATGGAGGCATGTTTTGCAAACCTAGTCGAGCCAGGAGATAAAGTAATTGTTTGTAGTAACGGTGTTTTCGGCGGCCGTATGAAGGAAAACGTTATTCGTTTTAGTGGTGAAGCCGTGATGGTTGAAGACGACTGGGGTACAGCAGTGAGCGCAAACAAATTAGAGCAAGCTCTAAGTGAAAACAAAGATACAAAAATCGTTGCTTTTGTTCACGCTGAAACTTCAACAGGCGCTATGTCTGATGCCAAAACACTTTGCGAGATTGCTCATAAATATGGCTGTCTTACAATTGTTGACGCGGTTACATCACTTGCAGGTTCTGAGCTACGTGTAGACGAATGGGAAATTGATGCTATTTATTCTGGCTCACAAAAATGTCTTTCGGCAATGCCGGGCATTTCACCAATCAGCTTGGGCGATCGTGCAATTCACAAACTAACCAATAGAAAAACACATGTTGCAAGTTGGTTCCTTGACCTTAACCTGGTCATGGGCTACTGGGGCGAAGGCGCAAAACGTACTTATCACCATACAGCGCCTGTTAATACCCTTTATGGTATGCATGAATCGCTTGTGATGATGTGCGAAGAAGGCGTGGAGAATGCATGGACAAGACACCAAACAAACCATGAGTTACTTAGAGATGGTCTTGAGGCTATGGGTATGAACTACCTTGTGAAGAAAGAAGACCGCCTACCACAACTGAACAGTGTATTTATTCCTGAAGGCGTTGACGAGGCAGCAGTGCGTTCAACTCTTTTGAATGATTACAATCTTGAAATTGGTGCAGGCCTTGGCACATTGGCAGGTCAGGTTTGGCGTATTGGGTTGATGGGTCACACCTCTAGAAAAGAAAACATCACTTTATGTTTAGCTGCTTTGAAAGCGACACTATAAGCAACAAATGCAAGACATAAAAAAGGCGACCCAAGGGTCGCCTTTTTTTTATACCTAAAATTATTTAATCAATAATTTTAGCCAACAATTCTTCCTCTGTTTCAACGCGCTCAAGGTCAGGCAAGCAGCAATCTACTGGACAAACTTCAACACATTGCGGTGTATCAAAATGACCAACACACTCTGTGCATTTATCGCCATCGATTTCATATATCTCGTCACCCATATAAATCGCTTCATTTGGGCATTCTGGCTCACACACATCGCAATTGATGCATTCATCGGTAATTAATAATGACATAGTCCATCCAACTTAATAAAATCTAATTAGCGCTACCAACCTCAATCGCGCCTTCCTCATTGCTGAGCCTGCATATTTTAACTTATCAAGACTAATATATTAATGATTTTGGGTATCATTAATGGTTTTTATTTCAGGGTTATTCATGAGAGTCCTACTACTTACATTTTCGCTTCTTTTCTCCTCACTCTCAATTGCAACAGCAGACGAAGGAATTTTTGCTCATATTCAAACCAACAAAGGTGAAATTGTTGTTGAACTTGCCTATGAAAAAGCACCGCTTACGGTTATTAACTTTATCTCACTTGCAGAGGGTACTAAAGTGAGCAATAAAGAGCTTGGTACACCTTTTTACGACGGCGTTGTTTTCCATCGAGTAATTAAAGACTTTATGATTCAAAGCGGCGACCCTGAGGGAACAGGCATGGGTGGCCCAGGCTACTTATTTATGGATGAATTTAGTGACTTAAAGCACGACAAACCTGGCATTTTATCGATGGCAAACTCCGGTCCTACAACCAACGGCTCTCAATTTTTCATTACCCACATCCCAACCCCTTGGCTGGATGGAAAACACAGTGTTTTTGGCTCTGTTACTGCGGGAATGGGTGTTGTCAACTCTATTGAACAAGGCGATACTATTGAGCACGTTACAATCAAAAGAGTGGGTGAGAATGCAAATAACTTTGCCACTGGCGAAGAGTCTTTTAACGCCGTGCTTGACATCAAATCTTTAGCAATAAAAGCAGCAGTAGCAGAAAAACAACAAGCCTTTGAGGAAATGGTTGCGGCAATATTCCCAGCTGCTCAAAAAAATGACTCGGGATATTTTTCTCTTATTACTCAGGTAGGCACTGGAGAAGAAGCCAAAATTGGCACCAACATTTCTCTTGAAATATCAATTGAATTGATTGATGGCACTGTGCTTCAAGCATCTGACAAACCCGCTCGATTCAGATTAGGTTACGGTGAAATTTTGGGCGTTATCGACACCGCTGTCTTAAACATGATGATTGGCGAAGAGCGACTCGCTATCGCTACATATCAGCAAGCATTCGGCGATAAAGACATGGGAATTCCCATGGATTCTATTTTAATCTTCAAACTGAAACGACTCTTAATCGGAGAATAAACCTCTATGTTTCTTGAACTAATTAGTTTTCTAGCCTCTCTTGATACCGGCTTTAACGTACTTAATTATTTAACTGTCAGGGCGGTCTTCTCGATGATGAGTGCCCTGCTTATTAGTCTTTTCTTGGGCAAGACTATTATTGCCAAACTGCAACACTACCAAATAGGCCAGGTGATTAGGGGTGATGGTCCTGAAACACACCATGCCAAAGCTGGCACACCAACAATGGGTGGCGTATTAATTTTATCCTCCTTTATGGTTAGTATGATTATTTGGGGAGATTGGCATAATATCTATTTATGGATAGTTTTTTTTACTGCACTCTCTTTTGGTGGCATTGGTTTTTTTGACGATTATCTTAAATTAAAACACCAATCTTCAAACGGCTTAAGTAGTCGATACAAACTCATCTCCCAGTCCATTGCGGCAATCATTATTGCTTGTTTATTGATCTACAATACTTCTGCCCCTATAGATACTCAACTGCTGATACCTTTTTTTAAAAATGCCGGCTTTGAACTCGGTGTAATCGGCTTTTTAATTTTGAGTTATTTTGTTATAGTCGGCAGCTCCAATGCGGTAAATCTCACCGATGGTTTGGACGGTTTGGCCGTTATGCCAGTGATATTAATCAGTGGTGCCTTGGCAATTTTTGCTTACATCGGAGGCAACTACAACTTTTCTAACTATCTCAATATGCCCTTCATGCCAGGCACAGGAGAGTTGTTTGTGGTTTGTGCAGCCTTGATTGGCGCTGGTTTTGGATTTTTGTGGTTTAACACCTACCCGGCCGAAATTTTTATGGGCGACGTCGGCTCGCTTGCTCTTGGTGCGATTTTGGCTGTAATCGCCATTATTGTTCGTCAAGAGTTGTTGTTTTTCTTAATGGGCGGTGTTTTTGTTGCTGAGACTCTCTCGGTCATTCTCCAAGTAGGCTATTACAAACGAACTCAAAAACGGCTATTTTTAATGGCGCCACTACACCACCACTTTGAAAAGATGGGGCTGTCTGAACCCAAAATTATTGTGCGCTTCTGGATGATTACTTTGATCCTCATCCTGATTAGTTTGGCCAGCATTAAAATACGTTAAAACAATAAATAACGCCAGATCATTTACTCAGTAAAATGCTCGACTTATGAATACATTAGACAAATGGGATAATCGTTACTTAGCACTCGCAAAAGAGGTGGCCACTTGGTCCAAGGACCCATCAACCCAAGTTGGTGCAGTTACTGTTGGCGCCAAGAAAGAAGTACTTTCACAGGGCTTTAATGGCTTCCCGAGAGGGATTAAAGATACTCCAGAGCGTTATAATCACAGAGAGACCAAGTACAAGTTTGTCGTCCATGCGGAAATGAATGCCATTTATAATGCCACTTATTCGGGCACTTCGCTTGACGGTGCTACACTCTATACATACGGACTGCCTATTTGCTCGGAGTGCGCCAAAGGTATTATCCAAGTTGGTATCAAAAAAGTTGTTATTGAAAAATCCAAAGAACTTGATAACTGGAATGAAAGTCTGCGACTCTCGCGAGAAATGTTTGCTGAAGCCGGTGTTAAATTAATCATTAAAGGCGAAAACTAGTCAATGAGCGAAGTATCCAAACGTCGCACCTTTGCGATTATCTCTCATCCTGACGCCGGTAAAACCACAGTAACAGAAAAACTACTACTCTACGCTGGCGCAATTAAATCTGCAGGTAGTGTCAAGGCTAGAAAAGCGAGTACTCATGCGACGTCGGACTGGATGGAGATGGAAAAAGAAAGGGGTATCTCGATTACCTCATCCATCATGCAGTTTTCTTACGATCATCATATGATCAACCTGCTGGACACACCGGGTCATGAGGACTTTTCTGAAGACACATATCGTACTTTAACTGCAGTCGATTCAGCATTGATGGTGATAGACGTTGCTAAAGGCGTTGAGCAGCGCACAATTAAATTAATGGAAGTTTGTCGACTGCGTGACACCCCAATTTTGACATTCATTAACAAATTAGACCGAGAAGGAAAAGAGCCTATTGACTTACTCGACGAGGTGGAGTCCGTGCTAAATATTGAATGCGCACCTATTACTTGGCCGATTGGCATGGGTAAACGTTTCAAGGGTGTTGTGCATTTACTGGAGGATAAGATCTACCTTTACGAATCAGGAAAGAACTCCGAAATTGGCGAAAACACCATCATTGAAGGTATCAACAATCCAGAGCTAGATACAATTCTTGGCCCAGAGTTGGCTAAAGAAGTAAGAGAGGAAGTTGAGTTGATTGTTGGCACAAGTACGCCTTTTGATTTAGACGAGTTCTTAGCTGGCAAACAAACGCCAGTTTTTTTCGGTTCTGCTATTAGTAATTTTGGCATCCAAAACTTGCTTGATGGTTTTATTGAATACGCCCCAATCCCACAATCTCGTGAGAGCGACACAAGAATGGTCAGCCCAGACGAAAACAAGCTTACAGGCTTTGTCTTCAAAATTCAGGCAAATATGGACCCCAAGCACCACGATAGGCTTGCCTTTATGCGCATTGTTAGTGGCGAGTACACCAAGGGCATGAAAGTGCTGCAAGTTTCAACCGGCAAACAAATCAAAATCGCCAATGCGGTCACCTTTATGTCACGTGAGAGAAGTTCCGCAGACATTGCTTTTGCTGGCGATGTGATTGGCATTCACAACCATGGTGGCATTAGTATTGGTGACACCTTTACTCAGGGCGAAAAGCTTAACTTTCAAGGCATACCGAATTTTGCCCCGGAACTTTTTCGACGCGCCCAATTAAAAGACCCTCTTAAAGCAAAAGCCCTACAAAAAGGCCTAAATCAGCTCTCTGAAGAAGGCGCTACACAAGTATTTCGCCCCATTATTAACAGCTCTCAAATATTAGGCGCTGTCGGTGTTCTTCAGTTTGACGTGGTTGCTCATAGGCTCAAACACGAATACGGTGTTGATTGTCAATTTGAGGCAATTGGTATTGCCACTGCACGTTGGGTTACAGGCAGCGACAAGGATATTGAGCAACTCAAAATCAAGGCAGGTAATAATGTGGCTATTGACAGCGCGGGCATGTTGTCTTATCTAGCCCCTAGCTTGGTGAATTTACAACTGACTATAGAGCGTCACCCCAATTTGGTATTCAGCGCTACTAGAGAGCATTAAACGCACACAATAAAAAACCCAGCTATTGCCAGGTTTTTTATTAAATGAATACAAAAAAATTACTGCCACGCTTAGCTTTTAAGCATCTACGTGAGCAGGTCTAACTATTTCAGCAATATCTAACTTGTTAAGATAACCGACTTCAGCACCGCTGTCGTCTTTAACAATTGCACAATCGGCGTGCGAGCGTAAGACCTCACCAAGGACAATGTCAATCGTGTCGTTGGCCTTAACAACCACTTTTTTGTCGGATTCCGCAGGCTTAACATCCGTCATTACCGACTCGGCGTGTAACACATGTGAACGATTGACTTTTTTGACAAAGTCGGTCACATATTGATCAGCAGGATGCATTAGGATTTCCTGTGGTGTACCGTGTTGAATCAATTGACCACCATTAAGAATGGCAATCTGATCACCAATCTTAAGCGCTTCATCCAAATCATGGGTAATAAAGATAACCGTTTTGTGCAACTCACTTTGAAGCTCTAAAAGAAGGTCTTGCATATCACTGCGAATGAGTGGGTCAAGCGCACTAAAAGCCTCGTCCATCATTAAGATTTCAGTATCACAAGTTAGCGCACGAGCTAGGCCCACACGCTGCTGCATACCTCCCGACAATTGCGAAGGATAGCGATCTTCGTAACCATCCAGCCCAACACGGTCAATCCATCTCTGTGCACGCTTCTCAGCCTCTTCACCAGCAACGCCCTGCAAATGAATGCCGTAACAGACGTTGTCCATCACAGTTTTATGAGGCAGCAAGGCAAAACTCTGAAAAACCATCGCAGTTTTTTGCTGCCTAAACTGGCGCAACTGTTCAGGTGCCATTTGAATCACATCCTCACCACCAATCATAATCGAGCCAGTGGTTGGCTCAATTAATCGATTGATGTGGCGAATCAAAGTTGACTTACCAGAGCCCGATAGGCCCATGATCACTTCAATATTTTTATTTTTCAGATTAAGATTGATATTACTTAAACCCAACACATGTTTATGCTTTTTAAGTAAATCATCTTTACTCATGCCATTTTCGACATGCTTCAATACCGATTTGGCATTTGGACCAAAAATTTTTGTCAGATTTGAGATTTTAATTTTTATATCTTCATTCATAATACATCTCCAGAACGATGTTTCTGAATTCGAGTTCCGAATGCCTGCGAAACTCTGTCAAATATAATTGCTAGGGCCACAATCGCAAGACCGTATAGCATACCAAGTGAAAGGTATTGGTTTTGAACAGCCTGAAGTACCGGCAAACCTAAACCGGTCACACCAATCATTGAGGCAATGACCACCATCGCTAGCGCCATCATAATTGTCTGGTTCACACCAGCAAAAATATTTGGCAAAGCGAGTGGGATCTGCACAGTAAATAAGCGCTGCCTATAGGTCGCACCAAACGCATCTGCAGCCTCCATCGCTTCTTTATCTACAAGGCGAATACCAAGGTTCGTCAAGCGAACAATCGGTGGCATAGCGTAAATACATACCGCAATCAAACCAGGAACCTTACCTATACCTAGCAACATAACGACGGGTATTAGATAGACAAAAGAAGGAATCGTCTGCATGATGTCAAGCACCGGTGTAA
>CAJXHL010000031.1 GCA_913054335.1 uncultured Gammaproteobacteria bacterium
TCATAAAATAAAGTCCACCACTGGGCAGCTTGTCAAGTCATTATTTATGGCGTTAATTTGCGCTCTGCTGGTCGCCACAATACGGATTGTCATGGATAACATTTTACCTTTTCGTTTTGAAGTAATTTGGTGAGGCGTAAGTTTGCCAGCGTGATGCGTAATAATTTCACATACTTTGGGTTCAAATTCACGTCTATTTCTGCCTTCTATTTTGATCACATAATCGCAAGGAAAATGGGAGATATTTTCTTTAACATGGCTCATATACAGGCATTTTACCACTTTGCTTTAAGTGCGCTATATTGATGTAAAATTGACGTTAAAAATAACCAAAAAATCATGATTCAAGATTTAACACCCAAAGCTTTTAAAGCATCCCTAAATAACGATAACACCCTTTTGATTGATGTCCGCGAAGACTGGGAGTTTGATGTGTGTAAAATCCATGGCGCCCAACTTATGGCAATGAGTGCTATTGCCGAAACCTATACTCAGCTTGACAAAAATGCAAATTTAGCCATCTATTGTCATCATGGCGTTCGCTCTTTACGCGTCATTCATTTTCTGCAATCTCAAGGTTACGAAAACCTAATTAATTTGCAAGGTGGTATTGATGCATGGTCTAGTGAAGTTGATAGTTCTGTTGCTAAATATTAGTAGCTGAAAACAGCTTTTTTACCAATGATTTTTGAATCGACTATAATCAATTTTATTCAAAAATCTCCCAACAATATAGGTTGTAAAAATGAATCTTATTGAACAAATGTTCAAATTGCAGAACGAATTAAATAACAATACCAACGGTCAAATGTGGGTTGATGGATTCACAAAAGAAAACCGTCAAATTTCATGGTATCGGTGTATCTATATGGAGGCAGCAGAAGCGATTGATTCTTTTAATTGGAAGCATTGGAAAAATATCAATGTTGAGCCTGATTGGGCCAATATCAAAGTTGAGTTAGTGGATATTTGGCATTTTATTATGTCGGAGGCCATTCGAGTCGGCGACCAATCTTATGCCGATCAATATGAAGAAATCGATGCAGTAGGCGATTTGGATCCAGAGATTCTACTACAAACACTTGAAAGGATTCTAGCTTTATCAGCGCAGGCAAAAATTGGAGATAACAGCGTCATTCGCGAAACGATCGATTTGTTTTTTGTTGCTTTGTCGCACATTGGCATGGACACGGCGGAGCTATACAAGCGCTACGTTGTCAAAAATCAGCTGAATACATTTAGACAGCAAAATGGCTATAAAGATGGCAGCTATATTAAAATTTGGAGTTCGGTCGAAGACAATGTTGTTGCTTTTAATATTATGGATGACAATCCTGGCATTACGCCAAGCGAACTTTATAAGCAACTTGAAACGGCTTACGCAAGTCTCAATTAGCCGAACTCTTTAATGTTGAAGTGAATAACAACACACAAATTCGTTTGACTGAGTACAGTCATGGCGCTGGCTGTGGTTGCAAAATATCGCCTAAGCTACTTGATGAAATGCTCAGTGGCAGTAAAACTGATTTTTTCGACGCTAACTTACTGGTCGGTAATGAGTCAAAAGATGATGCTGCTGTTTATGACCTAGGTAATGGTGAAGCACTCATCAGTACAACCGATTTCTTTATGCCCATTGTCGATGATCCTTTTACTTTTGGCAGAATTGCCGGCTGCAATGCAATCAGTGATATTTATGCAATGGGGGGTAAACCACTGATGGCAATTGCTATTTTCGGCTGGCCGATTAATAAACTGCCTGCGCACGTTGCTGCTGAGGTGATAGAGGGCGGACGTTCAATTTGTGCTGAGGCGGGTATTGTACTTGCTGGTGGTCATAGTATCGATTCCCCAGAGCCAATTTTTGGCTTATCGGTTTCTGGCAAGATTGACCTTAAGCATTTAAAAAAGAATTCAGACGCACAGGTGGGGGATGTGATTTTTTTAACAAAACCACTTGGTGTTGGGATTCTGTCCACAGCGCAAAAAATGAAGAAAGTCAGTACTGACGATCATCAAAATGCCATTACCCAAATGACGCAACTCAACAGCATCGGTAGTGAGATTGCAAAAATCGAAGGCGTCAATGCGATTACCGATGTTACTGGTTTTGGTTTGGGAGGGCATTTGGTTGAGGTTTGTTTAGCGAGTCAAGTTAGTGCAAAACTGAGATTCGCCAACATACCACTGCTTGACAACATAGAGCATTACCTTGATTTGGGTTGTGTACCTGGCGGCAGTGAGCGAAACTTTAACAGCTATGGGCATCAATTGGACGCATTAAGTGCAATGCAACAATCCATTGTTTGTGATCCACAAACCAGTGGCGGTTTACTTATTACTGTTTCTCAAAGCGCTAAGAGCACAGTAAAAGCAATACTAAAGAAGCAGCAATTGTCATTCGCACAAATTGGTGAAATTTGCCCAACAGAGTCCCAATTAAAAACCATTAGCTTTCAATGACAGAGCTTCCAGTCATTGATAATTATGAGGCTTTGTTTGTCAACAATACGCCGTTACTAGACACGCGTGCACCTATAGAATTTTCCCGAGGTGCCTTCCCGAATGCTCAACACGCACCGTTAATGACGAATGATGAGCGCGAGCAAGTTGGCACTTGTTACCAAAATATCGGCAAAGAAGCCGCACTTGAGCTTGGCCACCAATTGGTTAGCGGGCAAGTTAAAGAGCAAAGACTTGACGCTTGGATGGCATTTTTTCAAAATAATTCAAATGGTATTTTGTATTGTTTTCGAGGCGGCCTGCGCTCACAAATAACGCAGCGATGGATTTTTGAACGCTCTGGCATTGCCTACCCGCGTATTAAAGGCGGCTACAAAGCGATGCGTCGTTTTTTGATTGATGAGCTGGAAACCCTAAGCGAGAAACTTAATTTTGTTGTTATTGGCGGACAAACTGGTGCAGGGAAAACGCTGTTATTAAACCGGTTAAGTGGTAGTGTTGATTTGGAAGGTTTGGCCAATCATAGGGGTTCCGCTTTTGGTAATGACGTTGAGCCTCAGCCAACACAAATTAATTTTGAAAATGCGCTGGCTATCCAGCTCATAAAAAATAAACAGCAATCGCTTGTTGTCCTTGAGGATGAAGGCGCTAATATTGGCACGATTCACATTCCAGACGTACTTAAGCTTAAGGTTCAAAGTTCAAAACTGGTCGTGCTGAAAGCCTCTGTTGATGAGCGGATTGAGCTTAGCCTAAAAACCTATGTTGCTGATATGCATGATAAATACTGTGCACTGGACGCGCAACAAGGCTTTGAGAACTTTGCTAATTATTGGCGTGAGAGTCTTGGCAAAATTCGTAAACGTCTTGGCGGTGTGCGTTATCAAGGGCTCATTAAAATTTTGGAAAATGCGCTTAGTCAGTATTACAGCTCAGGCGGTGCTACACTTTTTTTACCCATTATTGAAACGCTTTTGGTTGACTATTATGACCCAATGTATGCGTATCAAATTAACAACAAAAAAGATCGAATTGTTTTTGAGGGTAATTCTGATGAAATCGTTGATTTCCTAGAGAGCTCGAAATTTAGCCTCTAACGGTTATTTTGATGTCACTAGCGGGCTTTGCTTGGCAAGCCAGTATTTCTCCTGCTGAGAGCGGAACAAGGCATTCTTGGTGTATCACATCCCCCTCCAGTAGCTGTAGAATGCAACTGCCACAATGTCCTTGTCGGCAATTGTAGTTTATAAAGATGTTGTTATCTTCAAGCTCACTAAGGATGGACTCGTCACCAAACACATAAAGTGATTCGGTTTTGCCATTAATATTGTCAACGTCAATTCGAAACATCTAAACAAGTGTGGTCTTCAAGAGACCTTTGTATCATTATGAATGATTAGAAAAGTTAAAGATTTTGCCTTATTGGTAGTTATCGACAAGTCTGTCCTAGCATGGCTAAGGTTGGCTTGTTGATAATTACCAAGAAGGTGAAAAATGGGGTTTTTATGGTGATTCATAATGATTCAAAGATCTCTTCATAGAGTGAAGTCGTCAAAGTCGTTATCATCGGCATTCATGGTGTTGTCGATAGCACTCACCAAGTAAGAGGTGATTTCAGTTTCTTGAGGAGCCACTTGAACGTTGTCTGAATCAAGCCAGTGATTAATCCACGGTAGGGGGTTGGTACTTTGTTCAAAAATTGGATCTAAGTCAATAGCTGCCATACGAACGTTAGTAATGTACTCAAGATATTGTTTAAGAATCTCAGCGTTAAGACCAATCATCGAGCCATCTCTAAACAAATATTCAGCCCATTCTTTTTCTTGCTCCGCCGCCTCCCTAAACATCTCAATCACTTCGTCTTCACACTCGTCGGCAATTGCCGCCATGTCGGGATCGTCTTTACCAGAACGCATAAGGTTAAGCATGTGCTGGGTGCCAGTTAAATGCAGAGCTTCATCACGGGCAATCATTTTAATAATTTTGGCATTGCCCTCCATAACCTTGCGCTCGGCAAAGGCAAAAGAGCAGGCAAAGCTAACATAAAAGCGCACAGCCTCAAGAATGTTGACCGACACAATGGTAAGGTAGAGTTGCTTCTTTAGGGCGCGCAGGTCAACCGTTAGTATTTCGCCGTTGATTGTATGCTCACCTTCTCCGTGCGCTAAATAAGCTTGAGCGCTCTCAATCAGTTTGTCGTAATTGGCGGAAACGCTGTCAGCACGCTTAATGATTTCATCGGTTTTCATGATGTCGTCAAAAATCACGCCTGGGTCGTTGACAATCGCTCGAATAATATGGGTGTAACTTCTGGAGTGAATGGTTTCAGAAAAAGACCAAGTTTCAATCCAATTCTCCAATTCTGGCAAGGAAACAATGGGCAAGAAGGCAATATTGGGCGACCTTCCTTGTACCGAGTCCAGCAAAATTTGGTATTGAAGGTTGGAGATGAAAATATGCTTTTCATTCGGCAGCAGTTTAGCGAAATCCATTTTATCTTTTGAGACGTCGATTTCCTCAGGGCGCCAAAAAAAAGACAGTTGTTTTTCTGTCAATTTTTCAAACACTTCAAACTTTTGTTTGTCAAAGCGAGCAACGTTAACACTGTCACCCAAAAACATGGGTTGGGTAAGGGTGTCGCTGATTTTTTGATTGAAAATACTGTATGCCATAATTAATACCTAGCTGAATTTTTATAATTTACAAGCACCATCGGCGCAATCGTCATCGCCAGGTTTGCTATTGTTTTGTTCATCGGTCGCACCGTCTCGAGTGGTGTGATAATAAAGTGTTTTAATGCCGTATTTGTAGGCCTTAAGCAGATCCATTAAGAACAACTTCATTGGCACTCTGTTACCCTCAAATTGCGAAGGGTCGTAGTGGGTGTTTGTTGAAATGGATTGATCGACAAACTTTTGCATAATCGCGCATAACTGCAAGTAGCCCTCGTTGCCTTTAATGTCCCAAAGCAATTCGTATTGAGATTTAAGGTTCTCAAAGTCTGGCACAATTTGTTTAAGAATGCCGTCTTTTGATTGTTTGACCGCCACGTAACCTCTTGGCGGCTCAATGCCATTGGTTGAGTTTGATATTTGCGAAGAGCTTTCGCATGGCATGAGCGCTGTTAAGGTGGAATTTCTCAGGCCAGTTTTAACAATTTCAGTCCTTAATGTTGTCCAGTCAAGCTTGAGTTCCGGTGAGCAAAATGCATCGACGTCTTTTTTGTAGCTGTCGATTGGCATAATGCCTTTGGCGTATTGTGTCTCTGAGAATAGCGGACAAGCGCCTAACTCTTTGGCCAGTTTATTGGATGCTTTTAATGAGTAATATTGCAACGCTTCAAAGGTGTCGTGAATCAACTTATTGCCAGAACCGTCCGAGTATTTCATTCCATTTTTTGCCAAATAATAGGCAAGATTGGTTACACCAATGCCGAGCGTTCGTCTGTTTTTACTGGCAATTTCAGCGGATTTAATTGGGTAATCTTGGTAGTCAAGAAGGGCATCTAGCGATCTTACAATGATCTCAGTAATTCCTTCTAATTCGTCGAGACTCTCGAGAGCGCCCAAGTTAACCGCAGACAAGGTACACAGAGCAATCTCACCATCTTCATCCTGTACTGAAAATAACGGCTTGGTTGGCAGGGTAATTTCCATGCACAGGTTGGATTGTCTCACTGGCGCTAAAGCGGGATCAAAGGCACCATGGGTATTACAGTGATCAACGTTTTGTAAATAGATGCGCCCTGTATTGGCGCGCTCTTGCATAAATTTTGCAAACAATTCTCGGGCTTTTACGCTGCGTTTGCGAATGCTCTCATCCTGCTCGTATTTTTCATAAAGTGTTTTAAACTCGTCTTGATCAGCGAAAAAAGCATCGTACATATCCGGCACATCGTGTGGCGAGAAAAGGGTAATGTTGCTGTCGGCCAAGAATCTTTGATACATCAAGCCATTAAATTGCACACCATAATCTAGGTGTCTAATGCGGTTTTCATCGGTACCAGTATTATTTTTCAGAACCAAGAGTTCTTCAACTTCTAGATGCCACAAAGGGTAAAAAAGGGTGGCAGCACCACCACGAACACCGCCCTGAGAGCAAGATTTAACCGCAGTATGAAAGTGTTTGAAAAAAGGAATGCAACCGGTATGGGTTGCTTCACCGCCACGAATAGGGCTGCCAAGCGCTCTAATTCTGCCGCCATTAATGCCAATCCCAGCCCTCTGTGAAACGTACTTAACAATTGCACCTGATGCTGCACTGATGGAATCGAGATCATCGTCAGCTTCGATTAAAACACAAGATGAAAATTGCCTTGTTGGTGTGCGCACACCTGCCATAATTGGCGTTGGTAGAGAGATTTTGAAAGTACTTGTGGCGTCATAAAAACGCTTAACAATATCCATTCTTTCACTCTTCTCATATTCTTGAAAAAGGCACATTCCAACCAGAATATAAAGAAACTGAGGGCTTTCATAAACCTCACCAGTAACACGATTTTGTACGAGGTATTTGCCTTCGAGTTGCTTGACAGCAGCATAGCTAAAACTCATGTCACGCCAATGGTCAATATGCGCGTCAAACTCTTCAATTTCGGATCTGCTGTATTTAGCAAGTATGTCTTTATCGTAAATACCGCGCTCTGTATATTTTGTTATTTGATTGAATAAAGAAGGCGGTGTGAATTGCTTGAAAGCTTTTTTTCGTAAGTGGAAAATTGCCAGACGCGCGGCTAAATATTGATAATCAGGCGCCTCTGTTGAAATTAGATCGGCAGCCGATTTAATGATGGTTTCATGAATGTCTTCCGTTTTAATGCCATCAAAAAAAGTCAGTTGTGCGCTGATCTCAACTTGGGAGACCGAAACCCCTTCTAAATCTTGAGAAGCCCAGTGCACAACGCGATGAATTTTCTCCATATCAATGGATTCTTGCTTGCCATTCCGCTTGGTGACTTTAATGTCTTCGGTCAAAATACTCTCCTAGTAAAACACTGCATTTAGTGTCTAATTGAATTAATTTGCACTAAATATAGTGTATTTCGACTATTTTCGCAAGTGGGGTTTTGCTCATTAATTTACCAAAACGAGCAAACTGGTTGATATGACAAGCTTAAGTGCGAAAAAAATAATTAAATTATTTTCGCTTAGGAGTGCAGATATCCATTTAGAAGTAAATAGAAACCAAAATGCAAAATTGAATGAAGAAAAAGATGAGTCTTATCCTTGTTGTGATAGAAATTATTGCTATTATTTAAGCAGAGCGGTTCGAATCTTTTTGGTTATTTTGTTAACAAATCCTGTCTTAATCGAATTGTCTTTGTTCAGTAAAGACTGCGCTTGCCCACGCTTCTCAGCAGGTTGCGGAGAGTTGTTAATTAATTGTTGCGCAAAAGACTTGATGGCATGTTTATTATTTTGAACGATTTCCTGGCCTAAACAATAAAGACAATCCAGATAATCCTTGGAAGTGTTATCGAGACTGCTTTTGTCAGTGTCTTTAAAAAATGCATCAAGTCTCAAATAATTTGGCTTGTTGTCGTAGACGGCTCTCAGCTGATAATGATTGGCGTCCGATACTGCATTGGTGAATAAATTATCTGCAGGCTCTCGCCACTCCAGGGCACCCCAATTTTGGGTTGTTTCACAATCTAAATAGACGCCCTGCTTGCCAGTACCTAGTGAAAGCATCATTGTATCTTTTGCGTGCAGAATTGGGTTGTGATAGTGAAATTCAGCATAGGCTGATAGGGCAGGGTTGTTGGCAAAGATACCGCCATCGATAAAGCAGCGTTGCCTGCTTTGATCAACGGTCGAAATTTGAATTGGTGGGAAATAAGTAATCGCAGACGTTGCACTTCTTAATACGTCTTTAAGGTAATAATTGTGTCTAGCACTAACTTTTGCTTTCTGTTGGCGAAAAAAGTAATTCTTACCTCTTGATAAATCGTATGCTGGAATCAAAGTTGGTTTGAGTAAATCTTTAAGCTCAGTATCGGCAAAGTGTTGTTGAAAAACAGACTCAATGCCCTCAGGGTTATACTTAACATTCAGCAGGCCTGCTACGGATTTAATGTCTTGCAAAAGTGAATCTTGAAAGATGGTATCAGCACTTTCAAAATACAGGTCAACAATTTCTTTAGCACTGTAAGAAGGTCGATTGTCTTTATTTGGTGCTAACAAACCCGCAACAATCATTGAACCAGTGCTGGTGCCAGCAAAAAAATCAAAAAAATCGACTAAACGTGCATCGGGATTGCTAGAAAGCTGTTGAAGAATTTCCTCAAGGCGCGCAAGAATAACGGCAGGAACAATGCCCCTTATGCCGCCACCATCGATGGATAGAATTCTGGTTATTTTGCCACTGGCCTTCATGGTAATTACAGTTCGAAGTTAGATACATCATAACCCGAGAGGCATTAGGAAATCAGGTATTTACAACAATTTGGTGAAAAAGAATTCGTGCGAAGGCGAGAGAGTGTTTATTGAAACTTGGTAGCTACCTTGCGTCGAGATATAACAATTCCCGCAATAATAAGTAATAAAGCCAGCATATCATGCCAGAGGACAATCTCTCCTAGAATAAGTGCACCCGAAAAGTAAGCAACCACCGGTATAACATAATTAATGTTGGATAAAAATGTAGCACCAGCACGGTTAATAATATGAAAGTAAAGAAGCATTGCCATAGCAGTCGGTAAAACACCCAGCAAAATAATACTAAAGCCACTGATAAAAGGCACATCCGACAAGTTAAAGTCCAATAAATTTGGCCAGATAAGGAAACTGACCAATGCAGCACATATTAACGTACCGGTGCTGGCAACCAGTGGATCATAGACAGGAAGCCGTTTAGTAAAAATTGTGCCACTTGCGTAGCAGCAGGCCGCCGCCAAAACAAGTAAACTGCCCACTAGTGAGTTTGAAGAGTTAAGTAATGTTGGCCCAAGAATAAATACAACGCCAGAAATACCCACGATAAAACCCATTAATTTAAAACGATTGAGCTTTTCATCGACAAGAAAAATATGAGCTAACACTAAAGTAGCGAGAGGCATAATCGCCATTAAAAGACCAGCCATTCCTGATGAAATGGTTGTTTGACCCAGAGCAATCATCCAAAAAGGTAGAAGGTTAGCAACGACAGCTATAATAAGAAAATGCAACCATGAGGGACCAAGCTTAGGAAGTCGTTTTCTATTAAATAATAAGGCAATTATCATCACTACGGCGCCTATAAAAAGTCGAAAACCAGCCACTTGTTCAGGTGCAAAAAATATCAGGCTGCGATTAATAAGTAAGAAGGAAGTGCCCCAAATTAGAATCAAGCCAGCAAGCATTAAATAATTAATGGTATTGTCACTAAGAAAGGATTTAGAGGTCATCGAAAGTAGGGCGATCCATACAAGTAAAAATGGCATTGTACACAAAAAAACAAAATGAATTATTAAAGCCAAAAAGTTAATTAAGTGAAAAATTGATCAAATAATGAATTTAGAGTCCATTTCAATAATTTCCAAAATTTTCAACATCCGCCCTACAAGAGATTGATTTTTTGCAAAAAAACGCTAAAAAAGACTGTTTTAGGGCTGTAAATGGCATTATTTAGCTATTTACAAAGGCTTTAACTATCAACAGAGATGTTTATAAATCCATTTCAATTTTTTTCAATATTTTTTATTGGTGTAAAGTCTTGTTACAAAAATCAGTACCTAGTAGAAATTTTGAGCAATGCCTAAATGAGGCGCACCGAGCCTTGCTTTCACCATTAACGAAAATTTGTTAAAAAAAGATTGCTGTGATCCTCAGCAATTGTTAGTCACCAGACTGTTAAGTGTTTATATTTGCAAGTGTTGGACTGGCTGTTTAAATAACTAAGTCAAAACTGTATGAATAAAAGTAAACAAATTTTGGGTATAGAAGGTGGCTAATATTTATATAAACACATATATTTAATATAAGTGTGTATTGACATAATTTAACATAATATAAATTATGCGAAGTAAGTAACTCTAGGTAATAAGCTCAGATTGTAGTAAATCATTAATCATTGAAAGGTGTGCAGCACTAGAGTTAAGAGCTGGTATATAGTGAAATTTAACACCACCATTATCAAGATATATTTGGCGGTTCTCTATGTCAATTTCCTCAAGAGTTTCTAAACAATCCACAGGAAACCCTGGACAAACAACTTGAACGTGAGAAACACATCCAGAGCCAAGATTGGTTAGAATATCACTTATATTCGGCCCTATCCACTTTTCTCTACCAAAAATAGACTGGAAGCAGATTTCGTACTCATTCTCTTTAAGTTGTAGTTTTTCGATCAATAAGCGTGTTGTCGTCAGACAATGCTCATAATAACAATCACCATTATTAACGTAGCGCTGTGGAATACTGTGATAAGAAATCAACAGCTTATCCGGTACACCATTTTTATCCTGAAAAGCCATAATGGAGGACGCTAAAGTATCGATATAAGAACCATTGTCGTGATAATTATTAATGTGCAAAATCTTAGGCATATTTTGCCATTTATTTGTGATTTTCGAGACCTCAAAAAAAGTTGATTCAGTTGTTGTTTTTGAGTATTGTGGATAGAGGGGTAGAACAATAATCTGATCACAACCCTTGCCCCTCAAATCTTCTAAAGCGCCTGATATAGAAGGGTTTCCGTAACGCATGCCAAGGGCGAATTGAAGATTATTTTTAGTAGAATAAGGCTGTTGTTTAAGTTGATTTAAGAGACTTTGACAAAGCGAAATGAGGGGCGATTTGTCATTTAGATTAGTCCATATTTTTTGATACTTTTTAGCAGATTTTGCAGGCCTAATATTCAGAATAACAAGGTGTAATATGCACAGCCAGATAAAACGACTTGGTGGCGGTTGGATGACAAACCTGTCAGACAAAAACTCCTTTAAATATTTACGAAGGGCGACTTTAGTTGGCGCATCAGGTGAACCTAAGTTGGCAATTAAAACACCTGTTTTATTTGTGCTATTTTGAAACGAGAAATTATCAACTGAATGATCGGACATTTTGTGCTGTTATAAAAAATAGGAGATTTTGATAAATTATAGCCTGAAGATGAAAAACAAACAAATAGGGAGTCAAATTTGGCAAAAACAGTCAAAAAATTAAAGAAATATCAATTAAATACTTATAAATCAATGAGTTAGGTGGTATTTATCAAATTTTACATATAATAAGAGATTGTTGAGGTAGCCATACCAAATGTTATGTTTTATATAATTTTTGAAAATAGGGCGAATATGGAGGTTGACCATCAATAAGCACTTGTTTTGCATCAAAATGACACAATAAGGAGCTCAAGCCTTAACTCTGCGACGAACAAATAAATTGGTTAGTCGGTATTTTTGATTTGGACTTTTTGGTTTTTCGGGAATTGTCAATTCAAGAAAGCCATTTTCAATTAATGGTTTGATGATAACGTTCTTAAATTTTGACTTGTTTGATCTTTTTAATATCTTCATTAACTCTAAGGCACTGCTTTCATCTTCGCAAATTTTTAAGATTTTAAGATGGTCACTACTTAGTCCCAACTTAGTCCCATTATCTATAAAATCATTGATAGGATCATATAACAATGACATTTGTTCAGCTTCTTGTTCTACTAGTTGATTTCTTTTTAAATCTTTTGTCCAGTCTTTAGGTTGAGGGATTTCGACACCATTAATTACTTCTTCTTTTTTGAATAAATTAAACATGTTGCTTGGTTTGTGAATGAATTGAAAGAAATGTATAACAACTTACGCCCGAAGTTTGCAAGTTTCGCAGAAACAAGATACTAAGATATTGTTTGATCCGGCTTTATTTAAGTGGTATAGGGTTTAATTATAGCTTATTCACACTATTTGAGTCCTGGCTTATCCCTAATTGCCTCTTTAATTCAACTTATTAAACCCATTTTCTGCTTGTTTGTGGCCACTTTCTGGCCTAAGCACCCTTCTTTTTCAGCTTTGATTTTTTTTAAGCACTTTGATTGTATCTTGGTTGAAAAAAATGCCACTATTAAGTGGCATTTAATTGATTAAAGGTTTTACCTCTTGTTTAGTGGGTTAAGATTTGATCTAAGAATAACTTTAAACGGTCGGATTCTGGGTGATGGAAGAAGGTTTCCGGGTCGTTTTCTTCAATGATTTGCCCTTCGTCCATAAAGATAATGCGTTGTGCTACCTTGCGTGCAAAGCCCATCTCATGCGTCACGCAGATCATGGTAATGCCCTCTTTAGCCAGTTCAACCATTACATCTAGCACTTCAGAGATCATTTCTGGATCGAGCGCTGATGTTGGCTCATCAAAAAGCATAATCTTTGGTGATGTGCATAGTGCTCTTGCGATTGCCACCCTTTGCTGTTGCCCGCCACTGAGTTGATTAGGGTACTTCTCGGCCTGATCCCTAATGCCCACCCTATCGAGCAATTTCAAGGCCTTTTCACGTGCTTCAGACTTGGTTTCGTTGTGCACCCAGATAGGCCCCAGGGTTAAATTATCAACAATACTAAGATGTGGAAACAAATTAAAGTGCTGAAACACCATTGACACTTCGCTTCTAATACTCCTAATTTTTTGAGCATCGTCGGTAAGCTGTATTCCGTCAACGACAACCTCACCCTCCTGGAATTTTTCTAAGAAGTTAACACATCTTATCAGTGTTGACTTACCACTGCCAGAAGGCCCACAGACGACAATAATTTCACCCTCTTTAACATTTAAATTAATGTTTTTTAGCGCTTGGAACTCTCCATACCACTTATTAAGGCCGCTAATTTCGATAATATTTGATTTATTGTTTTCTGTTGTCATTTTAAAACCTTATTAATTTTTATGATCGGTACTAAAGCGCACTTCCAGTTTTTTGGAGTAGCGTGACATGGAGTAAAGGAAAATCCACATGGTCATTGTTACAAAGACAAAGCCTTCTGTTTCGCGGCCGAGCCAATTGATATCATTTGCAGTCATATTAACCATAGCAAGCATGTCCATCAGGCCAATAATAAGCACCAGCGTGGTGTCCTTGAATAGTGAAATAGAAGAGCCAACTAAGTTTGGAATGGATATTTTTAACGCCTGAGGAAGGACAATGAGAGCATTTTTTTGAACGTAATTAAGCCCTATCGCATCAGCGGCCTCGTATTGTCCTGTCGGTATGGCTTGTAAGCCGCCACGCACCACTTCAGCAAAATAAGCCGCTTGGAACAGCGTAATCGCAATCAGCGCCCTTAGGAGTTTGTCGAAGTCCACACCCCCTGTAAAGAACAAAGGTAGTACAAATGACGCCATAAATAGAATGGTGATCAAAGGCACTGCACGAATAAACTCGATATAAATTGTTGAGAAAAAGCTAATGACTCGTAAGTTGGATTGCCTACCTAAAGCCAGTAGGATTCCGATTGGAAACGAGACAAGGATACCAACAGAAGCAATCACAAGGGTTAGTGTTAACCCGCCCCATTGATGGGTTTTGACCTCTTCAAGACCAAAAACACCGCCTGCAATAAGATAAAAAGAAACAATAGGGAAAACAACAAATGTTGTAAGGAGAATTTTGGCACTGCCTTTGCGATTACGCACCAAGCGCACAATAACGAAAAGCATGGCTGTCATCGCAAAAACGCTGTCGACGCGCCAAACCAAATCACGTGGGTAGAAGCCATAGATAAACATATCAAACTTCTCATAGATAAACGGCCAGCAGGCTGCGGAACGACCGCAATTTGTGTTGGTAGCCATCACTTCACCAAATTCAAAGCCAAAAATACTAAATTCGCCAAAATTGAAGTTGGCATCGAAAATCGTCCAATTTAGCAGCGGTGGGATGATGATATAAAGCATGTACAGTGCAGCAAGCGTTAAGCCAATATTAACCCTTGAAGAGAAGAGATTAACCCTTAGCCAGCGGACAATACCCACTTGGCTGATTGGCGGCTTTCTAAGTTCTTGTTGTTCATATACCGCCATTCTATTGCCCCTTAATGCTCATTTTCTTGTTAACAATATTCAGTAGTAGCGATATAAACAATGAAATCACTAAATACACCGCCATCGTCATTCCTAGAATTTCAACCGCCTGCCCCACTTGGTTGAGTACGGTACCACCAAAGGCTGACATCAACTCCGGGTAGCCAATGGCCGTTGCCAGTGAGGAGTTTTTGGTTAAATTTAGATATTGATTAATGGTTGGCGGAATAGCGACACGAAGTGCTTGTGGCAACACCACCAGTTTAAGCGATTGTGTTTGAGTAAGGCCTAACGCTGCCGCTGCCTCTTTTTGACCCTTGTCGACCGCTTCAATGCCCGAGCGAATGGCTTCAGCAATATAGGTTGCAGTATAAACACTGAGCGCAACCGCAAGCGCCAAAAATTCAGGAGAGAATGTCCTGCCACCTTTGAAGTTAAAGCCTGTTAGCGCTGGGTAATCAAAATGAAGCGGCGAGCCCAATAGAAAGAAGACAACCAGAGGAAGTCCAAATATCAAACCGATCGAATAACCAATAGTGTGGGTGTACACGCCTGTCTTGCTGTGCTTCTGCTTGAAGTGGCGCTTCATTAAGAAGGTCAGCGCAATACCAAGAACCACGGCAATCAATACCCAGACAAAGCCCGTTTCAATCACTGGCTCAGGGACATAAATGCCACGCTTATTGATAAAAATCGAATCAAAGAAATTAAAACTGCCCCTCGGAGAAGGAAGTGTGAGTAAAGCCATGTTATACCAAATAAGGATTTGGATAAGAATGGGGATGTTTCTAAAGAGCTCAATATAACCCGCTGCCAACTTGGAAATTAACCAGTTGTTTGACAGTCTAGCTATACCAATAATAAAGCCAATAATGGTGGCAAATATAATACCCACTACAGCAACCACCAAGGTGTTAATCAGTCCGACATAAAAAACTCGAAGATTGGAGTGTTCGGGCGTATAGGCGATCATGGACTCGTTAATGTCGAAGCCCGCTCTGTTTGATAAAAAGGCAAATCCTGTGTGAATTTCACGCGCCTCTATGTTGAAGATCAAATTAGAAATGCCCGAATAAAATACAAAGGCAATAATTAACAGAGTGATAACTTGAAACGCAATAGCTCTCGTTTCGTTGTTGTTAAGAAAGGAGAGTATAGAGTTATCTTGTTTCATGAGAAAGCTTAACTAGATGAAAATACGGTTTAAATATCATATGGCAAGCAGTATACGCTTATTATTTTAAATGCAAAAGTCAATTTAATTGAATTCAACCTTAATATAATTGAATTAACTTCACTTAGTTTGAAGAATAGAATTATGAAGTTTTAAATAAAAAACCAGCCCGCATAGAGCGAGCTGGTTAGATGTTACTAGGTTGATAGCCTATCTAAATGGAGGTGAGTATAAAATACCGCCATTAGACCATAGTGCGTTCACACCACGAGCAATACCGATTGGCGTGTTAAGACCAATGTTGCGCTCAAAGCTTTCAGCGTAGTTACCTACTTGCTTAATGATGTTGTAAGTCCAGTCTGAACTTAGACCAACATGCTCATGCGTGTTGCCAGAACGACCCATTAAGCGCTCACGCTCAGGGTTGTTAGTAACAACATCAACTGTTGCGCTTGTTACACCGATTTCTTCCGCAGTAATCATTGCGTTTAGAGACCAACGAACAATGTTAAACCACTGATCATCGCCTTGACGTACTACAGGGCCTAGAGGCTCTTTAGAGATGATTTCAGGCAGTACAACGTGCTCTGAAGGATCGTTAGTTTGTGCACGAATTGAGTACAAGCCTGAGGCGTCCGTTGTTAGAACGTCACAACGACCTGCATCGTAGTTGGATCGCGTTTGAGCATTAGTATCAGATACTACCGAAGTGTATGCAATACCGTTTTGCTTGCCCCAGTCAGCTAGGTTAAGTTCTGTTGTTGTACCCGCCTGGATACAAACAGCCGCGCCGCCTAATTCCATTGCACTGCTAATACCTAGTGAAGACTTAACCATAAAGCCTTGACCGTCGTAGTAGTTAACACCAGCGAAGTTAAGACCTAGTGAAGCATCACGAGTAATAGTCCATGTTGTGTTTCTGGATAACATGTCAATTTCACCTGATTGCAACGCAGTAAATCTTTCCTTAGCTGTTAATGGTACGAATGTAACCGCAGTTGCATCGCCAAGTACCGCAGCAGCTACAGCGCGACATACGTCAACGTCAATACCCGTCCAATTGCCTGCTGAATCAGCTGCAGAAAATCCCGCAAGACCTTTTGATACACCACAAGTCACGTTGCCTTTTGCTTGTACGTCAGCTAGAGTTCCTGCTTGTACAGCAAGAGCACCAACGACGAGCAAAGAAGCGACCGACAATTTTACTAATTGTTTCATTTATTTCTCCTTCATATATAAAAAAATTAACAATCCTATGGATTCCCCCATGGATTCAAAGAAGTTTATCTTATACACGATGCCCAGGCAAACTTTTATATGACAAAAGAATAAAGTGTATGTATATAAGAAATTTTCTATCAAAAACATTGTGTTTATTCTTTAATTTAGCTAATTTTGTAAAATTAGTAAAATTAAAGTTTAGTTAAATTCAAGTTTTTTATACGAAATTCCGTTGTTTTTGAGTGCAAAACAATCATTAACTTTACCTCTAATTAACTCATATTTATTTGAATTCAGACGGTTCATTTAAGCAATATTAATAACATATTTTCGTTAAAAATCAAATAGATATAGTATTATTAGTTATTAATTACCACTATTTATTGGTTGTCTTATCGTTAACTATAGTTATTTATTACATATACTGGTATAAAATAACTATAAATCAATATTTACAGAGCAATAAATGAATAAAAAAACCTCCGAATACCTTGATATGGTGCGCCTTAAAACAGGTTTGTCTGATTATAAAATAGCCAAACAATACGATATTAATCAGTCTAACCTTAGTAAATACAGTTCGGGTAAGGCAGCTTTGAGTGAAACCCACGCCTGGTTGTTTGCTAATATCCTTGATCTTGACCCTGCAGAGGTGGTTGCATTTACTAAGCATGAACATGCATTGAATACCAATAATGAAACGAAGGCGAAATTTTGGCAGGAACAGCTAAATAAAATATTAGCCGACACTCAGCCTATCAAAATTCAAATCGCCCAATTTCACTCTGTTGTTGGTGATATTTCGAACAATGCCAAACAAATTCTTGATTTGAGTCTTGAGGCGTACGATCTAGGCGCGCATTTAATTGTTTTTCCAGAATTGGCTTTAACTGGCTATCCGCCTGAGGATCTTTTACTGAGATCAGGATTTATCAAGCAAGTTGAATTACATATTGATGAATTGTGTAAATTACTTCCCGCGTCACTTGTTGTGTTGTTTGGCGCCCCAAGTGCTTCGAGTGACACTCTATTTAACAGCGCCTATTGCATTCACAAAAATAAGATTGCACATCTTTATCACAAACAATCTTTGCCTAATTATGGCGTGTTTGATGAGAATCGCTATTTTACTGCTGGTGATAAAACGCTTGTTTTTGAGCACCAAGGTAGGCGTATAGGTATTTTAATTTGTGAGGATGCTTGGGTTGGTGACCCTTTACAAAGGACTTGCCAACTGAATGCTGATTTAATTATTAGTCTAAACGCCTCACCTTTTCAGTCTGGGAAATTCCAACAACGATTAGATTTGTATCGTAAACACTCACTCGAGCACTCTATTGAACTGCTGTATGTTAATGCAGTTGGTGGCCAAGACGAGCTGGTGTTTGATGGTGGCTCTTTTTTGATGAATACCAAGGGCAGTATAGTACAACAATTGCCATTTTTTGAAGATTGCCAAGTTTTGCATACTCGGCCTTGTGATCGGACTGAGCTTTCTGAAACGGCTTTAATCTACAAAGCTCTTGTGCTTGCCACTAAAGATTACGTCACTGGTAATGGCTTCTCTGGCTCTTTGATTGGCCTTTCGGGTGGTATTGATTCTGCGCTCACCCTTGCAATTGCTGTGGACGCTCTTGGCGCTAACAATGTCAGTGCGGTGATGATGCCTTATCAATTTACCTCTAACATGAGCCTTGAGGATGCACAAGAACAAGCAATAACCCAAGGTGTTGATTATTCGAGTATCGACATTCACCAAATGGTCACAGCTTTTAATTCATCTTTATTAGATTTATTTGATGGCGCAGATAAAGACACGACTGAAGAAAATATTCAGGCTAGAGTTCGTGGAGTTTTGTTAATGGCTTTATCCAACAAGTGGCATAAAATGGTTTTGGCCACAGGCAATAAATCTGAAATGTCTGTCGGTTATGCCACCCTTTATGGCGATATGTGTGGTGGCTTTGCACCTCTTAAAGACATTTCCAAGACCCTTGTTTATCAACTGGCCAATTATCGTAATTCGCTTTCGAGAGTCATTCCTGAGCGAGTCATTACTAGACCCCCTTCTGCTGAATTAGCGCCCGATCAAGTGGATCAAGATTCACTGCCACCCTATGACGTGCTGGATGATATTTTGATGCGATTTGTTGAAATGAAACTTTCTGTTGAAGAAATTACCCAACATGGGCATGATTTAACTCTTGTTAAAAAAGTTACTTTGATGGTACTTAACAACGAGTACAAGCGACGCCAATCAGCGCCTGGTCCTAAAGTCAGCAGTAACGCTTTTGGTAAGGA
>CAJXHL010000032.1 GCA_913054335.1 uncultured Gammaproteobacteria bacterium
CTTGGAGATATATGTATAAATTCCCTAAAGATTCAAAATTAAATGACCCGAAATTTGTTTTTGGGGTAGCCACCGCATCGTATCAAATTGAAGGCGCAACAAATGTTGATGACCGCTGTCCTTCAATTTGGGATACTTTCTGCACCAAGCCTGGTGCAGTTTATAAACAACATAACGGTGATGTTGCCTGTCTTCATTACCATTTATATCAGCAGGATGTAAATTTGATTGAAAATCTAGGTATGGATGCTTATCGCCTTTCAATAGCATGGCCACGCATTATCAGACCTGACGGCAGCATTAACCAAAAGGGGCTCGATTTTTATGACCGGGTCATTAGTGCACTGGAAGAGAAAAATTTAACCATAATGGCCACTCTCTATCATTGGGACTTACCACAGTATCTTGATGACAAGGGTGGCTGGCTGAATCGAGAAACTGCATATAAGTTTGCTCAATATGTTGAAGTTGTGAGTTCATATTTTGGTGACAGAATTGATTTTTATGCCACCTTGAATGAGCCATGGTGCAGTGCATTCCATGGCTATCGTGATGGCAAGCATGCACCAGGCATTGCGGATGACAAATCGGGTTTTCAGGCGGGTCATAATTTATTATTAGCCCATGGTCTAGCCATCCCTATATTAAGAAAAAATGCGGCTAATTCTAAGCACGGTATTGTGCTTAACTTTAACCCTGTTTATCCAGCTGATGAGTTTGCCATAGATGTCGCAAATTTTGCTGAACAGGAACACACTCATTGGTTTATTAAACCGATTTTAGAAGGTGAATATCCGGAGACAGTCTATCAGCACTATATTGACGTGATGCCAACGATTGAAGATGGTGATATGAGTATTATTAGCGCCAAAATTGACTTTTTAGGAGTTAATAACTATTCCCGAACTGTGATTGATCAGGATGGCCAATATCCGAACTATAAAGCGGTTCATTTGAGAGATGTTGAGCGCACCCATATTGGCTGGGAGGTTTATCCCGACGGGTTACTTAAATTGCTGACAGATCTGCACCAAACCTACCAACTTCCTCCGATCTATATCACTGAAAACGGTGCTGCTTTTGAAGATAAAGTTGTCGATGGCGTTGTAGAAGATGAGCAGCGCTGTCGCTATTTTCAAAATTACCTATCTTCTGTTGATGAGGCGATACGACAGGGGGTCGATATTAGAGGATATTTTGCCTGGAGTTTTATGGATAATTTTGAATGGTCTGAGGGATACAAGATGCGTTTTGGTATTGTCTATGTTGATTATAAAACTCAGAAAAGAATACCTAAGCGTAGCGCTTTGGAGTTTAGAGAGTATTTAATCGCGCGACGTAGTGGTTTTTGATTTGGGTTGTGAGAGAAGGGCCAAGAAGCAATTTTCCAGCCACACAACCTTAAGCACTATCATGCTAGGCGCTAACAGTTGTCATGCTGAATTGTAATGCTTTGATACACATTGACACAATTGCGGCGATAAACTATGTAGCCTTAATAGGCGCAAAAGATTGCTTTAGCTACAGATTTTTAATAAAAATCAAGAAACTAGGCATTAACAGTGCAAAATCTTGAGTGATATTCAATGAGAAAAAACAAAGGGGTGGGCTAAATATTTTGAATGTTGAAAAAACGCGTAATACTGGCTTTTGATCAAAAAAAATATAGTAAATTTTCGAAATGAGCTTAATAACACCCGTGTGAAGGGGTGACTCTTCCCCAAAAAGGGTAAAAATATTAGTTAAAAGCCGAAAATAGCCGATTTATAGTCTTTATAAATGAAAAAATAGGCTTGATATTGCGCTCCTATGAAAATTTTGGATTTTTTCACAATCGAGATAATTCGAATCGAAAAGGCAATGTTTTGAAGTCGTAACTTATTTAGATTAACGATTTATAACGTAACAATAGCATGTCTATAATATTGCTTGCCCTTAGGCGCGCTTGATTACTTTAGCTTTGGATATTTTAAAGAAATGATGAAACGTGGTATAAAAAGTACAGAATCCCTAGAGAGTATTAGTGAGACACGGGCGGCTCAATATTTTGTATTATTTGGTTCTTTAGGGGATTTATCGCTACGAAAAATATTCCCTGCTTGGTACCAACTTGAGTGTGCTGGCTTACTGGGAAAGTCATTGAAAATTTTGGGTGTCGCTCGGGATGAAATGTCTAAAGATCAATTTCAGCAAAAGATCATAGATGCCCTTAAGTTTCGTGTGCCAAGCGAACATTTTGAAGAAGATGTTTGTAAGCGACTGGTTGGGCGTATAGACTACTTCCAGCTTGATTTTCAAACAGCAACAGGGTATCAACAACTCAAGCATACAATTAAAGATTGTGGCGGGCAAATCGTCTACTATTTGGCGACCTCTCCTAATATTTCTGAAGCTGTCTGCGATAATCTATATAAAACTGGCGCTATAACCAATAGCAGTCGAATTGTGGTAGAAAAACCCATTGGTCATAATCTTACGTCTTCAAAGGTTATCAATGACAAGCTTGCCAGTTATTTTAATGAGGAACAAATATATCGAATCGATCATTATTTAGGCAAAGAAACGGTTCAAAATTTAATTGCATTGCGTTTTGGCAACTCCATTTTGTCAAGCCAGTGGAACCACAATAGTATTGAGTATGTAGAGATAACTGCTGCTGAATCCGTAGGTATTGAAGGGCGTTGGAGTTATTATGACGATGTTGGGCAAATGCGTGATATGATACAAAGTCATCTACTCCAACTCCTGTGCCTTGTTGCGATGGAACCTCCTGCCAAACTAAACGCACAAAGTATACGAAATAAAAAAGAGCAGGTGTTACAAGCATTGGTGCCAATTTCTGAGAACAATGTTTCAACAAGTTTGATTAGAGGGCAATATTGTGATGGGCAGAGCTTAGAGGAGGTTGCGCCAGGCTACTTGAATGAAATTGATGCGAAGTCTCAAAGTGAAACGGAAACATTCATCTGTATCCGTGCGGAAATTGCTAATTGGCGCTGGTCAGGCACGCCTTTTTACTTGCGCACTGGCAAAAGAATGCCTGAAAAAGTCACTGAGATCGTTATCCACTTTAAAGCCGACTCCCATTTCATTTTTGATTCGGATCAAAAAAGCATGGCAGGTAATAGCCTTATTATTCGATTACAACCAACGGAAGGTATTTCACTTCAAGTGCTGACAAAAAGTCAGGGTTTAGAACAAGGTATGCGCTTAAGACGTGATCCGTTGCACCTTGATTTTAGTGAATCTCAAAAAATATCTAGAATCCCTGATGCCTATGAAAGATTATTATTAGAAGTACTTAAGGGGGATCAAAGTCTATTTGTTAGCAGAAATGAAGTCGAGTTAGCTTGGACGTGGTGTGATCAAGCTATTGACGCTTGGCGCCAATCTTCACAGCCTCTTTATCCCTATTCTGCAGGGAGTTATGGCCCTGATGTAGCTAAAGTTTTTATTCAAAAATATGGACATGAATGGCATGAAGATCGATAAACCGACCTATCTTCCTCAGTATATTAACTGGCACGGTGCCAGTAACCCTGAGAGCTTGTCTACTGATTTAAGTCAAGAAATTGGCCAATTATTATCCCAGACACTATTACTAGATCGTCGTGCAAGTATGGCGGTATCAGGCGGACGCACCCCTATTCCGTTATTCGAAAAACTCTCTAAGCTGAAGCTAGATTGGTCAAAAATAGACCTGACCTTAGCCGATGAGCGTTGGGTCGAGAAAACACATAAAGACAGTAATGAGTTATTGGTTAGACGGCATTTATTTAAAAATAATGCCAGTCATGCAACCTTTACGCCTTTAATGAATAGCGCCAAAAGCGCTAAAGAAGGGCAGATAGAATGTGAGAATGTATTAAAACGAGTAAAGCAACCCTTCGATGTAATAGTATTGGGCATGGGCAATGACGGCCATACAGCATCATTATTTCCTTGTTGTGCAGAGTTGGTGACGGCAATGGATTCTAATAGTGCTCGAAACTGTATATCCACAATGCCGAAAAGCGCCCCTTATCAGCGCATAAGTTTGACATACTCTACAATAAGTAACGCTAACAACATAATTCTGCACATTGAAGGCCAAGAGAAGTTAAATACACTTAAGCTCGCTATGAAAAACAAGGATCCAAGTAAAATGCCAATTTACGCTTTTTTAAACCAACCATTGAGCATCTATTGGTCTCCTAATTAATTGAAGAAAAGAGATGAAGAAATATAATTTGGTGGGTGATATTGGTGCAACGAATGCACGATTCGCAATTGTTGCAGAGGGTGGCTCGGAGTTAGAGAATATCCAATACTTACCTTGTGCTGACTTTAATAATTTGCAAGGGGCCATAAAAAGCTATTTAAGTGGATTGTCAGAAATTAATGTGAAATCTGCCTGTATTGCTATTGCTGGGGCGATTCATACACAATCATTTAAACTTGCCAACAATCATTGGCATATCAATAAAAATGACGTTGCTGCTGAATTAGATAGCATTCATCTTCACTGGATTAATGACTTTACTGCACAAGCCCTTGCTACTACTGACTTGTCTAAGGAAGATACTATTGTTATTAACTCTGGTTGTAAACAGTCTGACAGAGTGAGACTGGCTATTGGCCCCGGTACAGGCCTTGGTGTTTGTGGGTTATTGCCCTCTACAAATGGATGGAAGCCTGTTATGGGCGAAGGCGGACATGTTGATTTTGCGCCAAACAGCGAACTACAGTTTGAAATTCTGAAACTATTACAGAAAAGATTTGGCCACGTTTCGGTTGAGCGACTGTTATCTGGGCCAGGCATTCTAAACTTATACCAAGCCCTAGCTGAGATTAATGAACAAAAAATCCAATTTGAGTCACCAGCAGAAGTAACAAGTGCTGCACTAGATGTGAATCCAGATCAACTATCGATTGATACACTCAAGTTGTTTTGTCAAATATTCGGTTCGGTTGTCGGCGATGCCGCTTTAAATATGGGCGCCCTAGGTGGCGTATACATTACCGGAGGTGTAATCAGGAATTTTCTTGATTTTTTCTTAAAAAGTGAATTTCAAAATAGCTTTGAAGATAAAGGACGATTGCGGGACTATATGATCAGTATTCCGATCTATTTTTCGAAAGCAAGATACATGGGCCTGTTGGGGGCCGTAAAGATGCTTAATAAGCAATAAATATGAGGTTATCTTTGAAAAACTTACATGTCAAACACTTGGGGTTTGTATGATTATTGGGAGTATTAATGAATAATCCAAAGGCTGATATTGGTGTAATTGGGTTGGGCGTTATGGGAGAAAGCTTGGCGCTTAACATGGAGAGTCATGGTTTCGCTGTCGCGGTGCATAACCGCTGGGCCGATAAAATTGATGATTTCATCAATGGAAGCGCGCAAGGCAAGGACATTTTTGGCTGTGCGGATATTGTTGATTTTGTCAATACCATTAAAAAACCTAGAAAAGTGATGTTGATGGTTAAGGCAGGTGTTGTGGTGGATGACTTTATTGAAAAACTGACTGTCCATTTAGACAAGGGTGATATTATCATCGATGGTGGCAACTCCCACTACACTGACTCAAATAGACGAGCCAAAGCACTTGAGGCTAGAGGTCTGCACTTCGTTGGTGCTGGAGTTTCTGGAGGAGAAGAAGGGGCTCTGAAAGGGCCTGCCATTATGCCCGGTGGTGCAATCGCTGCTTGGCCTGCGGTGAAAGGTATTTTTCAGGCAATTTCAGCCAAAGTAGAAAATAATGAACCTTGCTGTGAGTGGATTGGTGAAGGTGGTTCAGGTCATTTTGTCAAAATGGTGCACAACGGCATCGAGTACGGCGATATGCAACTAATTTGCGAAGCCTACCAAATGATGAAAGATGTTTTGGGTATGTCAAATGATGAAATGCACGAAGTGTTTATAGAGTGGAACAAGGGTGAATTAAGCAGCTATCTTATTGAGATAACCGCAGATATTTTGGCATTTAAAGACAAAGATGGCAGCCCACTCATCGATCAAATTCTCGATACTGCGGGACAAAAAGGCACCGGAAAATGGACTGGCATTATTGCGCTTGAGCTTGGCACGCCACTAACTTTAATTGGTGAATCGGTTTTCTCTCGCTGCTTATCATCAATTAAGGAGGAAAGGGTGGAAGCATCAAAGCGCTTGAAAGGTCCCAGTTTTGCATTCAAAGGCAACAAAATGCAAGTGCTTAACGACATTCACGATGCACTTTATGCCGCAAAAATTGTATCCTATGCGCAGGGCTATACCCTGTTAGCTGAAGCCGCTAAAGAATTCAATTGGAAGTTGAATTTTGGCGGAATTGCCCTAATCTGGAGGGGCGGTTGTATTATTCGCTCAGTCTTCTTAAATAAAATTAAAGAAGCTTATGATAATAATCCAAGTATTAATAATTTATTACTCGATCCGTTCTTTAAAGACAAGATTGGCACTTGCCAATTGGGATGGCGCAGAACTGCCTCATTGGCACTTAATCACGGCATCCCCATACCCGCGATGACCTCGGCACTGTGTTATTATGATGGCTATCGCACCGCTAGATTGCCAGCAAATCTGTTGCAAGCACAGCGAGATTACTTTGGTGCGCATACCTATGAGAGGTTAGATCAACCCAGAGGTAAATTTTTCCACACCGATTGGTTGGAGCAATAAAACCCTTAACAGTATATCGTGTGACTATAGCCCTGACACGCCTGCTATTAAGGCAATGTTGGGTCTTTAAAAACGACGGGTTCTTTTTTGTGACTACGAATAACGACTGATCCGGCCAGTTTGTCATGCCAACCCTGTTTGCGCTTGTCCAGTGCAATCCAGAAGATTCCTAGCCCAAGTGGTAGGAATGAAATGAAATAAGCAAAATACCGTCCAACACATTTTCCAAGGGAAAGAGTATTACCAGTTTCCGCATCGACAACCCTCAGCTTGGTGGCCATTTTGCCTGGCGTTGCCTGAAATTTTTTCCAAAACCAGACGGTTGCTAGTAAAGGAACAGCAAAGTTTAAGAAGAAATCCCAGAAGCCATTAACGGATGACGTATGTTGAATGAAGCCAAGTTGCTCATCGTAATAAATTTCTCCATGGTAATACGTGCTTCCAAAGAAAAGGTACATTATTGGCGTTAGAATGATTATTAATATGATGCCGTCAATTATTGCTGCACCAACTCTAATCCAGAAACCTGCATATTCCTCTTCACTCATTATCTTTTTTACTAATTAATGGAGAAAGGAGTATAGCACAAAAGCGTTTTTCCACTAATGGTTAATGCTTGGCCAACAACACAAAAGTTTCGTTTAATTATAGATATAGAAACAAAAATATTAAGTCAATTTATATATGGTATTCTATTCTCAGTAATTATTAAATAAGATAACAAGCATGAGTCGTGTCCTACAGCGAAGTTGTTCGGTTAGTTTGCCAACAGTGGCAAGAGGAGAAGGTGCGTATTTAATTGATAGTAATGGCAAGCAGTATCTGGATGCGTGTGGCGGCGCGGCTATTTCTTGTTTAGGGCACAGTAATCAATCGGTAAAAAAAGCCATACAAGAACAGCTAGATCAAGTGGCTTTTGCACATACGAGTTTTTTTACCAATCAGCCTCAAGAAGAGTTGGCGGAACACCTTATAAATCATGCGCCAAATGGTTTTTCTTCCGTTTATTTCGTCTCGGGAGGTTCAGAAGCGGTAGAAACTGCGCTTAAATTAGCTAGGCAGTATTTCGTGGAAGTTGGACTGACTGATAAAAAGTACATTATTGCTCGTAGACAAAGCTACCATGGCAATACCGTTGGGGCATTATCGGTTGGCGGAAACTTTTGGCGACGAGCTATGTTTGACCCAATACTAATTCCAGGTCATCATATCTCTCCGTGTTATGCCTATCGTGATAAAAAAGAAAGTGAGAGCACTTATGAGTATGGTCAACGTGTAGCTAATGAGTTAGAAGCCGAAATACTACAGCTAGGTGAGGAAAATGTTGCTGCATTTATTGCCGAAACAATTGTTGGCGCGACTGCGGGAGCCGTACCAGCTGTAGAAGGTTACTTTAAGAGAATTCGTGAAATCTGTGACCAATACAATGTATTGTTAATATTAGATGAGGTAATGTGTGGAATGGGGCGCTCAGGAAATTTGCATGCATCTGAACAGGAAGGCATCGTTGCGGATATACAACCAGTAGCGAAAGGCATTGCAGGGGGGTATCAACCCTTGGGGGCGGTTTTAATTGCGGATAAAATTATTAAAGCTATTCGGGAAGGCTCAGGTGCTTTTCAGCATGGTTACAGCTACATTGGTCACGCTGTTGCGTGTGCTGCAGGACTGGCAGTACAAAAAGAAATTCAAGAAAAAAACTTATTAGATAATGTTAGGCAACAAGGTGAATTACTACAAAATCTATTGAAAAAATCGGCAATTAACCATCCTTATATTGGCGATATTCGGGGCCGAGGATTGTTAATTGGCGTTGAGCTTGTCAAAGATAAAATTAATAAAACACCCTTTTCTCCCGAAGAGAAAATTCATGCAAAAATTAAACAGTTGGCGTTACAGAAAGGACTTATGGTTTATCCCATGGGCGGTACTATAGACGGCAAATACGGTGATCACGTTTTATTGGCCCCACCATTTATCATTAATGAGACTCAAATTGAAGAAATAACTGAAAAATTAATTTCCTCAATTAATGAAGCAACCCATTATTAAGTCTTACCAATTGTTATAAGCGGTTTTTTATAATAGTTATGACTAATATCCTACCAGAAAACAATCTAATCTTCGCCGCCGCCCCAAACGGGGCGTATAAAACTAAGGCTGATCACCCCAAGATACCCCTTCGTGATGAGGAATTAGTGGCGTTTGGCGTGAATGCCCAAAAACTGGGCGTTAATATGCTGCATTTGCACATACGAGATAACCAAAATAACCATTCTTTAGATGCAAATCATTACCTTGATTTATTGACAACCATAAGCCAAAAACTACTTGAGCCGATGGCACTGCAAGCAACCTCCGAGGCCGCTAATATGTTTGGGGTGGAAGCTCAGATAGCAATGATTGAGACTGTGAAGCCAGAGTTTGTGTCCATCGCCATACGAGAAATAGCCCGTGCAGGAGAGGAAAGATTACGAACCTTTTTTGCTGGGCTAAAGCACGATAGGGTCAATCCCCAGTTGATTATTTACAATTCGACAGACGCTGAAATGTACTTGGATTATTTAACCAACGGTAGTTTGGTCGGCCAAAAGTTTCCACTTTTATATGTTGTTGGTCGCAACAGTGTAGATCAAAAAAATTGTTTGAAGGGCTTGCAAGAAGTCAGAGGGTTGACGCAAGAAAAGGCTAAATCATGGATGGTGTGTGGATTTGAGCATCTAGAAAATCTTGTTTGTGAGTATGCACTAGCGCATGGAGGGCATATTAGAATTGGCTTTGAAAACAATCTTTACCAATCAAATGGCCGACAAGCAGCTGACAATGAAGCAAGAATTGAAGAGATTGCTAAGTTGATTCAAGCGCAAGGTAGAGAAATAGCCAGCCATGAAGTTGCTAAAAATTTGTTAACGCCTGATTGGGAATGAAGCAGAAATTACTTATTCGGCCTAACATAGGCATTCATTTTGGCCAACTCTTCTTCAAATTCACGAATGCGAACTAACATTTTTTTACCACCTTTGGCAATGAGCCTTGAAACTAGTAATTCTGAAAAAGCGATATAGGGTAGTAGGCTTGGCATAAAGTTTAGTGTTTCGTTGCCGAGCGCAATAACAATATCGGCATGCGTGGAGGCACTCGAGGTGTATTCATCAGTAGCGACTATAACGACAGGTTTTTTACTTTTAATCTTATCTAGGGCATTCGTGGTCTCTTGGGATAGAGGAGAAGCCCCAAATACCAATACAACATCCTTGTTAGTTATGTGAGAAATCTCACTTAATAGCATGCCCTCTTGTCCCCGTATGAGGCGTGCCTCTGGCAACATAAAGTGTAATACATAATGCAAATAAAATGCCATTGAAAAACTGCCTCGCATACCTAAGATATAAACCCTTTGAGCCTTTAATATATGGGAAGTGGTTAAGTCAATTCCTTCGTAGGTCTTGTCGTTAAAAGCATTAGCCATGGCCTTGTAGGCAACCGCTTCATGCTCTCCAAAAAACTGGTTTCCACTTTGATTTAAAAGCTGCTCAGCATGTAGGGTGAAATTTGAAACCGGTAATTTTGAGGCTGCTGTTTTATAAATACTTTTAAACTCTTCATAACGAGAAAAATTCAATAATTTAATCAGTCGAACCATTGTTGATGGGTTGACATCGGCTTTAATTGCAATGTTGCGAATGGAATACAGGGGAATTTCGGCAGGGTGATCCATCACATATCTAGCTGCTTTTTTAACTTCTTCTGGAAAGCTGTTATAGCTATTTGCTAATTTATTATGAATATCGGTTGAGGTGATTATTGTTTGGCTCATTGTTTTATTCTCTCATAAATTAGTTTAATGATAATGGTTTAATCATTAAACAAACATTTGTAATATATATTTAACAAATAACGAAACATTTGTATCAATTTTATGGTATAAAAGATCAACATAAACTATAAAGGAGTTAAAAATGAAATTGAATAAATATTTTAATTCAGCCCTAATGGTAGGGTTGATAACTGGATTAGTGGCCTCACCATCACTTGTTTCTGCAGTGGAAACAACGTTTGTTACCATCGGTACTGGCGGTGTTACGGGTGTTTACTATCCAACTGGTGGCTCGATTTGCCGCTTGGTTAATAAAGATAGAAAAACACATGGTGTTCGTTGTACCGTTGAGTCCACTGGTGGTTCGGTGTATAACATAAACACTATTCGTGCTGGTGAATTAGATATGGGTGTGGCACAGTCAGACTGGCAGTATCATGCATATCACGGCACGAGTAAGTTTGCAAGTAAAGGCGCCTTTACTGACTTAAGGGCAATTTTCTCTGTTCACCCCGAGCCATTCACTGTTGTTGCCCGTGCCGACTCAGGCATTCGCACCCTGGAAGATTTAAAGGGTAAGAGGGTTAACATTGGAAACCCAGGTTCTGGTCAGCGAGGAACCATGGAGGTGTTGATGGCTGCTCTTGGTTGGGACAAGTCAACTTTTGCGTTAGCCTCTGAATTAAAATCCTCAGAGCAATCTAAAGCACTTTGTGACAATAAGATTGACGCTATGGTGTTTACTGTTGGTCACCCTTCTGGCTCAATTAAAGAAGCAACAACTACTTGTGACAGTGTATTGGTTAACGTGACTGGAAGTGCGGTAGATGGGTTGATAGCAGATAACGATTTTTATCGTTCAGCGACAATTCCTGGCGGCATGTATAGAGGTAACCCTGAAGACACTCAAACCTTCGGTGTTGGAGCAACATTTATTACTTCAACTGCAACGTCAGAGTCTGTGATCCATACGGTAGTTAAGGCTGTTTTTGAAAACTTTGACTCGTTCAAAAAGCTTCACCCCGCTTTTGCTAATCTGAAAAAGGAGGAAATGATCAGTGATGGTCTATCAGCTCCTTTACATGATGGTGCAGCAAGGTATTACAAAGAAGCTGGCTTGATGAACTGGTAAGTAGATAAAGTGTTGAGAAAAAAGGTGGCTTGTTGCCACCTTTTTTTTTCGAATAATAGACAACAATTGTGGACATTGTGCCAGTTCGTCATTATAGTTATACTCCTCGTTATACAGGTTTCATATGCTTAATAATTTGAATTAGTGATGCTCAATACCAATCAACAATCAGCCGCAGACACCTTGGTTTTAGAGCAAGAAACAGGAGGCCGCAAACCCAAAAGTGTTACAGTTTCCCTTTTTTTAATCTATACAGCGCTAGCTTGGTCGTTATTTCAATTGTACGTCTCCTCTCCTTTGGTTTTAGAAATTACACCGTGGATGAACGGCGATGTTGTGAAGCGCATCCATGTTATTTTTGCAGGATTTTTAGCTTTTTTAAGCTACCCTGCTTTTAAAAATTCATCTAGAACTCAGATTCCATGGCTGGACTGGCTAATGGCAATATTGATAGTGATCTCATGTGCATATTTAATTTATAACCAAGTTTGGGACTCTTTAGCTTTTGAAATGCGATTGGGTGTACCAAACACTGTGGATTTGGTTTTGTCATTAGTGGGCTTGCTATTGTTATTAGAAGCCACCCGAAGATCTCTGGGTCCACCTTTGATGGTAGTAGCCATCTTAGCCCTTGCCTATGCCTATTTTGGTATGGGAGGTTATGGTGGCGCCTCGATTAATAAAATCGTTTCACATATGTGGATAACCACCGAGGGAGCGTTTGGAATTGCAGTGGGCGTATCGGCAAGTATGGTTTTTTTATTTGTTCTTTTTGGCGCCCTACTGGAGCAAGCTGGCGCTGGCAATTATTTCATCCGTGTAGCTTATGCCTTGACTGGGCATTATCGAGGCGGACCTGCGAAAGCTGCAGTGGTATCCTCTGCCATGACTGGAATGATTTCAGGCTCCTCAATTGCCAATGTAGTTACAACAGGCACATTCACCATTCCATTAATGAAAAAAGTTGGCTTTTCAGCTGAGAAAGCAGGAGCTATTGAGGTGGCTTCTTCCACCAACGGCCAGCTCACCCCGCCGATAATGGGTGCAGCAGCCTTTCTGATGGTCGAGTATGTGGGCATATCCTATGTTGAAGTCATTAAGCACGCATTTTTACCTGCGCTCATATCTTATATTGCACTTATTTATATTGTTCATTTGGAGGCATTGAAGGCGGACATGATAAGCCTCCCAAGGACTCACAAAATGGATGTAGTGGGCAAATTGATTGGTATCTCCAGTGTACTGATTGTGTTGGGTGTTTTGGTTTGGGTTATGCCACCATTTTTTGAACTGGTTAAGAGTGTCGCCGGTGAAGTAACTTCCCTTGCAGTGGCACTTATACTGGCATTAACGTATGTTGGTTTATTGTTTATTGTTTCTCGTGTTCCTGAACTACCGCAAGGCGATATTTCAGAAATCCCCCCAGTAGGGCAAACCGTTAAAGCGGGTTTGCATTTTTTATTGCCAGTTGTTTTGTTGGTTTGGTTACTAATAGTGGAGCGCCTCTCACCAGATACTTCAGTTTATTGGGCAACAACTTTTATGATTTTTATAGTCTTAACTCAAAGACCATTACTGGGGCTATTTCGTGGCAGAATAAAACTTTCTCAACAACTTAAACAAGGCGCTGGTGACTTAAGGTCAGGCTTAATCAATGGTGCTAGAAATATGATTGGTGTTGGCATAGCGACAACAGCAGCTGGGTTAATCGTTGGCACAGTTACCTTGACTGGTATTGGTCAAATGATTATTGGTTTGGTTGAGTTTATAGCAGCTGGCAATTTATTACTCATATTACTTTTTACCGCAATAATAAGTCTGATCTTAGGCATGGGCTTGCCCACGACAGCCAACTACATTGTGGTATCTAGTCTAATGGCGCCAGTAATAGTAAGCTTAGGCGCAGCCAATGATATAGCTATTCCTTTAATCGCTGCCCATATGTTTGTTTTTTATTTTGGCATCCTAGCTGACGATACACCCCCTGTTGGGCTTGCAGCTTTTGCAGCAGCAGCTATTTCAAAAGGTGATCCGATTAGAACTGGTATTCAAGGTTTTACTTATGATATCCGTACTGCCATATTACCTTTTTTGTTTATTTTCAACACCCAGTTATTAATGATCAATGTCGATAGCATATTAAGCTTTGCTATTGTTGTTATATCTGCAGTGGCGGCGATGTTATTATTTGCGGCCGCCATCCAAGGATTTTGGCTGGCAAAAAGTCGCTGGTGGGAAACTCTGGCCTTGTTGTTGATAGCATTTTTGCTGTTTCGACCGGGTTATCTTTGGGATAAGATTGACCCTCCTTTTGAGGATCGACCTGGGGCAGAAATATTTGAAGTTGCAGAAACGATGCGGGCGGGCGATTCAATACAATTCGTAGTCGCGGGCGAGACACTTGAAGGTGTTGAGCGAATTTATACCTTTACTTTGCCTTTGGCAGAGGGTAAGACTGGCAAGGAGAGGTTTAACAATACTGGTTTGCAATTAGATGATATGTTTGGGGATATGGAGGTAGCAATTGTTATTCCAGGTTTGTCATTCGACAACGGGATCAATAAACAGGTTGAATCCATAAAACTGGCCGGCGTCGATAGTGGGTGGATCGTAGAGTCCGTTCAGGTAAGGAGAGAAACAACACCCAAACAGATTGTATTCATTCCAGCGCTTTTGTTGCTTGCCGCTGTGGGCAGGGCGCAATGGCGCCGCCGTAAAGATATAAAGTCAATAATATCGAAAGAATAGGCTTGAGGTAAACCGCCTCTATATAAAGAGGTTGGAGTTCCTTAGAGTTTTGGCAATATTAACAATATTCATAAGCCTGAATAGATAATTTGCCAACCCCCTTTCACTTTAAAATAATTGCATATTCCTTATGTGCTGCCTTATTACTCTTGATGAAGACATTTAGCTCTACTTTGCGCTCAGTGCCAATTGTATTTGGCTTGCTGTTTATCTCTGCTGCTTCAATAGCTGATGAGATTCATATCGCCGTTGCCAGCAACTTTGCTGGGGTGATGAAAACTCTTGTTAGTGAGTTTGAGGACAATACTGAACACCGAGTAATATTAATAGCCGGATCAACGGGAAAACATTACGCTCAAATTGTCAATGGCGCACCTTTTGATTTGTTTTTTGCTGCGGATGTGAAGAGGCCCGAGTTATTGGACACACAAGGCCTGATAGAGCCAAGCTCGAGATTTACCTACGCCATCGGTAGGCTGGTTTTGTGGAGTCCGCGCGATGACTACGTTGATTCTTCGGGCGTCGTTGTTGACGAGGTTGATTATCATTATCTTGCCATAGCCAACCCAAAACTGGCGCCTTATGGCAGAGCTGCAAAAGAAGTGATTGAATCGAGGGGCTTGTGGGAAGCGCTACAGGGTAAGCTGGTGCGAGGTGAAAATATTGCTCAAACCTATCAATTTGTTGCCAGTGGAAATGCAAGTTTGGGGTTTGTTGCTTTTTCTCAAATACTTAAATCTGGTAAAGTCATCAAAGGCTCTTACTGGAAAGTGCCTGAAGAGCTGTATTCGCCGATTGAGCAACAAGCCGTTTTGCTGAAGAATGGCGATGTTGCTAGGGATTTTTTAGCTTATATAAAAAGTGATGAAGCTCTAGAGATTATCGAAAGTTTCGGGTATGGTGTAAAAGGAGTCTCTGATTAACTATTACATAATTCTGCAAACTTATGATGGTCTTTGTTCAAGATATTGTTCTGCAGTGCTATTTGTTGCTAACACAGAGAAAAATCCTTTAAAGGTTTGCCCTATGGGGCTTAGCCAATTTCACACTTACTGCGTTATCTTCTTTTATAATGCAGTACGCATTATTTTAAGAAGGTGTCTTGCTGGTATAAAATTGTCGTTGTCAGAAATTATAATAGTTAATCAGAGATTCCTTAAATGCTGAATGAATATGACTTATCGGCTCTTATTGTAACGCTGAAATTAGCGAGTATCAGTACGCTGATTTTACTGATTATTGGTACACCACTTGCATGGTGGTTGGCCAATTCAAAATGGAAATTAAAACCTTTAGTAGAGGCATTGATTGCGCTTCCACTTATTTTGCCACCGACAGTATTAGGCTTTTATTTACTCATCAGTCTTGGGCCGCACGGCGTGGTGGGCGGTGCAATGCAGTGGCTTGGTGCGCAGCCATTAGCGTTTACTTTTGCAGGTCTTGTAATTGGCTCTGTTATTTATTCCATGCCATTTGTTGTGCAGCCTTTACAAAATGCTTTTGCAGCGATCGGCACTCGGCCGATGGAGGTTGCGGCCACACTACGAGCCACACCTATGGATCGATTTTTCACCGTTGCTATGCCATTAGCTCGCACCGGTTTTGTAACTGCAGCGGTTTTGGGCTTTGCCCATACAGTCGGTGAGTTTGGTGTGGTGTTAATGATTGGCGGTAATATTCCTGGTGAAACACAAGTACTTTCCATTGCTATTTACGATCATGTGGAGGCCTTGGAGTATGGCAATGCACACATTCTTGCGGGCGGGCTATTGCTGGCGTCATTTATTATGTTGGTTGTTGTTTATAGTCTGAATCGTCATTTCTCTTTACTGCAAAGGAGTGACCGATGAGCATCGAATGTCGATTTCATATTGTTCGGTCCGACTTCGTTTTAGACGTTGACTTATTGCTGCCATCAACAGGAGTGACTGCTATTTTTGGTCCTTCAGGATCAGGCAAAACAACTTTTCTTCGTGCGCTTGCTGGTCTTGAGAACAACGAGGGTTATTTAAAAGTTGGCGATGTTATTTGGCAGGATGAAAAACATTTTGTACCAACACACCGACGCTCTATTGGTTATGTTTTTCAAGAGGCCAGCTTATTCGAACAGCTCAATGTTAAGGATAATATTGAATACGGTTTTAAGCGTTCTATTGACGCTGATCAATCGGTGATGCACAGAGCAATCATATTACTGCAAATTGAGCACCTTCTTGAGCGCAGAACAAGCGAGTTATCGGGTGGTGAGCGCCAAAGAGTGGCGATTGCCAGAGCATTGTCTCTGGGCCCGAAAATGTTGTTGATGGATGAGCCACTGGCTTCATTGGACGAGCAACACAAAAAAGAAATATTGCCTTTTTTGGAGCGATTGCACGCAGAGTTAGAAATTCCAATGATCTATGTTACTCATTCTGTTGATGAGGTTGCTCACCTTGCTGATCAACTGATTTTGCTTGATGAGGGCAGGGTTATAGGCAATGGAAAAATATCGGAGGTGTTGACTCGATTGGATTTGTCGCTAGCGCACGGTGAAAGGGCGGCATCCCTTATTCAGGCTAAGGTGGGCGAGCATGATGAGCATTACAACTTAACCACGATTGATTTTTCGGGTGGCCAGTTCTTCGTGCCAAGAAAACAACTACCAGTGGGCTGCGATGTGCGCTTAAGAGTTGAAGCTCGCGATGTAAGCCTGACGGTTGAGCGCCAAAGCGACACCAGTATTTTGAATATTTTGCCAGCAATAGTTGACGAGATAAGTGATGAGAATGATGCGCAAGTGATTGTGCGCCTGAAAGTGGGCGATGATTTGTTGCTTTCTTGTGTTACGAAAAAATCAGCCGATCTACTTCAGCTACAACAAGGAAAAAAGATATATGCGCAAATAAAGAGTGTGGCATTGCTATGATTATTAAAGTCTATGATGAAAAAAGAAACTAAGCATTGGGTATTGTTATTAATCGGCTTAATGGCTTGGTTTGGCGTGATTACAGACTTTACAACAGCCATCAATAAAGACTTGGGTGCTGGTTTGCTTGCCGGTGACACATTCATTCGATTGCTCGGCTACTATACGATTTTGACTAATATCTTTGTTGCGATAGTGGCAACGACTTGTGGCTTGTTTCCCACATCACGCTGGGGAAGGTTTTTTTCATCACCAAAAGTATTCGGCAGTGTTGTATCTTCAATTGTCTTTGTGGGTATTGTTTTTCATATTATGCTCAGTGATATTTACAATCCTGATGGCATAAAAGCGGTGGCCAACTACATCAATCACTATATTACGCCCATGGCGATGTTGCTTTACTGGTTAGTTTTTCCCACAAAACTAAGAATGCCACTCTCGACACCTTTTGTCTGGGGCATTTACCCTCTCTTATATGCAATTTATATCGCTATACGAGGTGAGCTGATTGGCGAATATCCATATTTTTTTCTTGATGTGACGACATTGGGTTATCCGCAGGCGCTACTCAATGGTCTTGTATTGTTCTTGGTTGTTGCTGCTATTGGTTTTGTGGTTCGTGCAGGCGTTCATTACACGTCAACCCGGCAGGGCTTGGCAGTTGAAAACTAAATTCAGAGGTTGTTGCGAGTTTTAACTCAGTGTTCTTTTGATGGCTTCTTTCCAGCCTGAGAGTTTTTGCGCCCTAATATTTGATGGCATCTCGGGAGTGAAGCGAATTTCTTTTTTCCAAGACTTGGCAAATTCCTCTGGTGCGGGGTAAAAACCGACTTGCATGCCAGCGAGGTAGGCCGCACCCAGCGCAGTGGTTTCTAGAATGTGAGGGCGGTCAATTTGTAGATTTAAGATATCTGACAGTCGTTGCATTGTCCAGTTTGAGGCCGCCATACCGCCATCCACTCGAATGACTGAAGTGCCTCCATTCTGCCAATCGTCAGTCATTGCTTGCAGAAGGTCGGAGGTTTGATAGCAAACCGCTTCAAGCGTTGCTTTTGCTATTTCTGCAGGGCCGGTGTTTCGCGTTAAACCGTATAAAGCGCCGCGGCAATCGGCATCCCAATACGGCGCACCCAAGCCAACAAACGCAGGCACTAAGTATACATCTTGCTCGGAATCTGCTTGTGCAGCAAGAACCTCTGATTGTGGCGCGGAATCAATTATTTTCAAACCATCTCTCAGCCATTGAACAGCTGCTCCGGCAATAAAAATTGAGCCTTCTAGTGCATATGTTGGTGTGTTGTTGAGCTGAAGTGCAATGGTGGTTAGTAGCCTGTTTTTTGAGGCAACTGGTGTTGTGCCAGTATTGAGTAATACAAAGCAACCTGTGCCGTAAGTGGATTTCACCATGCCGGGCTCAAAACAAGCCTGCCCCACTGAGGCCGCTTGTTGGTCGCCAATTAAACTCGTTATCGGTATTGAATTGCCAAAAATATCGCTATCGGTTTGTCCAAAGTC
>CAJXHL010000033.1 GCA_913054335.1 uncultured Gammaproteobacteria bacterium
ATGTTAGGCGCAATTAAAAAAAAATCTAAAGGTTGGGTTGCTTATTTAATCGTAGGCCTCCTTTCTGTTCCATTTGCCTTGTTTGGCATTCAGTCATATATTGGTTCAAGCAATAATCCGACAATCGCGTCTGTAGATGGCGAAGAAATCAATGCTACCACCTACTTAAACCTACTTTCAAAAAAGCAGAAACAGATCCGAGATCAACTTGGTGATTCCTATTCGGCTGAAATTGATACAGCAATCAGGCAAACGCTAATCAATGAGTTGATTAACGGAAAATTGCTTGATAATTATGCGAATTCTTCGGAATTAATCACATTGACTCAAGAGGTCCGAAACGTTATTCAATCGAATGCAGTTTTTCAAGTTGATGGTGATTTCTCAGAAGCTCGATACAAGCAACTTTTGAACTTGAATGGTTTTACCACAATCAGCTATGAAGCTGAACAATCAAAGTCATTGACGCGAGATCAAATAAGACGTAATTTAGCAAATTCTAGCTTTATATCATCTACGCAAAAAACACAAATAAATGCACTAGCAAACCAAGAGCGAGAGGTTTTGTATATTGTCCTTAATACTAGCAATTTTGACAACCAAGTGGTTGTTGATGAGGTTCAAATTTCCAATTACTATAACAACAATCAAGCCAGCTTTGTTAGCCCTGCTCGAGTTAAAGTTGAGTACGTTAAGCTCTCGTTGAGCAATATTGCGACGGTTGCGGATGCTGACGACGCAACTTTGTTAATGCTTTATGATGATGAGAAAGATCGCTTTACCAGTGAGGAAGCAAGAAAAGCACAACATATTTTGCTTAAAACTGAAGAAGAAGCTGTTGTACTTCTTGCTCAGATTTCTGCAGGTGCGGATTTTGCAGAAATGGCAAAACGTCACTCAACTGATAGTACCACAAACGAAAAAGGTGGCGACCTAGGTTATTTTGAACGTGACCATATGGTTCCTGAGTTTGATGCGGTTGTGTTTAAGATGGCCATTGGTGAAGTTAGTAAAGTGATTAAGTCTGACTATGGTTATCACATCATTAAGTTAAACAGTGTTGTTGAGTCTATCTTAAGGCCACTTGCAGATGTCAAATCTCAATTGCAAGCGCTTCACAAAGAAAGAATCGCAACAAAAGAACTCTACAATCTGCAAGTAGAATTAGCAAGTTTGGCTTATGAAGAGCCGATTGATATTGTTGCAGACCAATTCGGATTGACACTTCAAACTTCTGAGTTTTTCTCTTCTTCTAGTGACATTTATGACCCAGTATTTGTTAACGCTGCCCATAGTGATTTAGTGGGTAAAGGTGAAAATTCAGACGTCCTTGAAATCGGCTCTAATTTTGTCGTCCTAAGTTTGGCTGATCAACAACCAGAACAACCAAAAACACTTGACCAAGTTCGCCCTGAAATTTACAAAACTTTAAAAGCAATTGAATCCAAAACAATCATTAATGAGTTAGTTGATAAGCTCGTAGGTGCATTTTCTAGCGGCGATGAAGCTCTGTCTGGCGACATTATGAGTGAAAATAAATTAAGCTGGACTGAAGCAAGCTGGATTAAGCGTAGCGCTAATTTGCCATTTGGTGTTGCCACTGAAGCTTATAAAATGAGTAAACCTGAGAATGGCGTATCGTCTTACGCCTCAGCTAATTATGATAACTTTACAACTGTGTTGGTTCAATTAAAAGCACTCAGACAATCTGAGAAGGGCGATATTGCCAATGTGGCGACGCTCTACGCCAGCGAGGAATTAAATGAATGGTTCGCTAACTTTGTTAACAGTTTAAGACAATCAGCGGATATTAAAATATTCTCAGATTTTCTCTAACGAGCTGGTTAGAGATCTTTGTGTAAACCATCTTAGATTTGATAGTGGTATTTTTTATTATTTTAAAATGATTTATGTAAAGGTTTCAACTAAAAAAACCCCGAGTTAATCGGGGTTTTTTTGTCGTTAGTTGGCGACTAGTTTAAACCGGTCCAGCATCATAAAAGCTATAACCGGCATCGATATAAGTCACTTCGCCAGTAATGCCCGAGGCAAGATCGGAGCATAAAAAGGCAGCTGCATTGCCCACTTCTTCGGTCGTCACATTGCGCTTGAGTGCAGAACTGTGGGCGGCGTAATCCAATAATTTACCGAAGTCTTTAATGCCACTTGCCGCTAGAGTTTTTATGGGTCCGGATGAAATTGCGTTAACACGGATTCCTTTTTCAGGGCCCATGGCAACAGCCATGTAGCGTACATTGGCTTCAAGCGAGGCTTTGGCAACACCCATAATATTGTAATTTGGGATGGCTCTTATAGCGCCGAGATAGCTCATTGTTAATAATGCGCCATTGTCATTAAGCATGGGTAATGCTGCTTTTGCAAGCGCTGTAAAGCTATAAGAACTAACGTCATGGGCGCTGGCAAAATTTTCTCTTGTGGTTACTTCAACATAGTTACCATTTAAGGCTTCACGAGGTGCGAAAGCTACAGAGTGCACCAAGATGTCAAAAGAATCCCATGATTTTTTTAGCTCGACAAACGTTTGTTCGATTTGCTCATCGGTGGAAACATCACAAGGGATAACAATTGATGAGTTGCAAACTTCGGCACATTTATCAACACGTTTTTTTAATTTGTCATTTTGATAAGTGAGTGCAATTTCACAGCCTTGTTTTGCCATTGCTTCGGCAATGCCCCACGCGATTGATCTGTTTGAAGCAACACCAACAATTAGCGCTCTTTTGCCCGTTAAAAAACCCATAAAACCTCCAAAATATTTATAATCGAATAACAATGGATTATAACTACCTAAAACACAAAATCTACTATTTATGCTCTGCGGGTATGCTCTTGCTTGATCAAATCTCCAAGCAGATTGTCGCATCAAACTTTGTTTTAGGTGAATCGGTTGGTATTACCTCGTTTTTCAGCTGGACTTATGTACAAAATAATGGCGCAGCTTTTAGTTTTTTGGCTGATAGTGGCGAGCTGCAACGTAATATTTTATTAAGCATTTCCATTATTGCTTCACTTGGCTTGGTTGTTTGGATTCAAAAAACACCATCATCTTTTAGACAAAGGCTATTTGGCCAGTCAATTTTTCTTGCAGGTGCAACAGGTAATTTGATAGATAGAGCAATGTTCGGCCACGTTATTGATTTTATTGACCTTCATTATGATGGATTCTATTGGCCAGTATTCAATCTTGCCGATAGCTTTATTTTTCTTGGCGTTGCGCTGTTGTTGTTCGAAGGTCGGCAATTGAATGCCAAGTAGCTCAGCGTCTACGCTAAGTAGCTTTATAACTGGTAGAATAGTGTTTTTTCAAAACATCTTTTGAAATTAGTAATGCTTAAACTCTTTTCATTTTCATTAATACTATTGATCAGCGGTATGGTCAGTGCTGATTTGCTCAAAATTTCAAAAAAAGGCGAGATGATTGAGCTTGAAGAAACTGAGTGGGCTTGTATTTTGGAAGAAGAGTTAAACTTGTATTGGGAAGTTAAAACTGCCAAAGAAGGGCTACAGTATGCGAAGAATACCTATACTTGGTTTGACGGGGAGAGCGGTGAAGAGTACGGCGATTATTCGCACCATTGTTCTTGGAGTAGGGGTTGTAATACTTTGGCTTATGTTAAAAAAATTAACGAAAAATCTTTATGTTCATTTACTGATTGGCGTCTACCAACATTAAACGAGCTAAAAACATTGGTTAATTATTATGGCGATGCAGATACATTGATTAATGCGGCGTTTTTCCCAAATACCCAAGCAGATTCTTATTGGACCTCAACAGCAGTAGCAAACAGTAAATTGGTTGTCCATGAAGTGCCTTTTGTTTATGGTGGCTCAGTCGCTAGAGACAAATATTTTGATACCTATATTCGATTAGTGAGAAGTGGTGCAGAACAGGTCGATTGATGAGACTCTGTTGGCGTCATACTCTGATGATATTCCAATCTTCCTCAAAAAAATATTTGCAGCTAGGTCACTCAAAGAGCCCGACTTATCATTAAACCTTTCGGGCTTACTTAAACCAAATTTTTCTCAACTGAGTGCAGCGCTTGAGTTGTTGGAATCTGCCATAAAGCTTGATAAGCGCATTTTAATTGTTGGTGATTTTGATGCTGACGGTGCAACAGCCAGTGCCCTTGCCCTTAAGGCGCTACGCTTGATGGGTGCAAAGCAGGTTGATTTTCTTGTTCCCAATCGTTTTAAGCACGGTTATGGACTCAGTGTGGAAATTGTCACAGAAGCCAAAAGAGATAAAGACCCAGATTTAATCATTACCGTTGATAACGGTATTTCTAGCAATGAGGGCACTCAGTTGGCACGCTCATTTGATATTGATGTAATCATAACAGACCACCATTTACCAAGTGCTGATCTGCCAGTGGCAAATGCCATCATTAACCCCAATATGGCTGGTTGTGACTTTCCATCTAAAAATTTAGCCGGTGTTGGCGTGTGTTTTTATTTGTTTTCTGCTCTGAAAACACACCTTGAAAAAACAGGGTTTTTTAGCGAAAGGAATATTCCCACCCCTGACCTTCGCGAAGTGTTGGACTTAGTAGCATTGGGTACGGTTGCAGATGTGGTGAAATTGGATCGTAATAATCGCATTTTGATTAAAGAGGGGATCGAGAGAATTCGTCAAAAAAAGTGCTCAAAGGGCATTCTTGCTATTCTGGAATTAACCAAACGACCAGTGGAAACATTGCAAGCCTCCGACCTAGGTTTTTCTGTTGCTCCTCGGATTAACGCTGCAGGTCGACTCAGTGATATTTCCCAGGGTATTCGATGCCTGCTTTCTGAAGATATGAACGACGCCAGAAGATACGCAACAACACTTGAAAATTTCAACAAAAAAAGACGCCTAGAGCAAGAAAAAATGCAACTGGAAGCAAGTGCTATTGTTGCCAAGCAAACGATTGATGAAAAGCCTTTTACCATTAGCTTATTTGATGAAAACTGGCATGAGGGTATTGTCGGTATTGTCGCTGGCAAGATTAAAGAAGACTACCAGTGTCCTTGTGCTATTTTTGCCAAATCTGGCGAGCTACTAAAAGGCTCTATTCGCTCCATCCCTGAAGTTCATGTGAAAGATTTGCTTGATTTGATGGATAGAAACAACCCAGAGCTGATTGAGAAATTTGGTGGTCATGCGATGGCTGCAGGATTGACCATTAAACCAAATAATTTTGAGGCTTTTCAACTGAGTTTTTCTGAAGCGGTACGTAAGCACTTAAATGGTGAGAGGCCAAGTGTTGAGCTAATGACTGACGGCGCGCTTGATGCTGGTGAGATGACGCTTACCAATGCTAGGTTGTTGCAATCGGCTGGACCATGGGGGCAAGGTTTTGAAGAGCCTGTTTTTGTTGGTGATTTTGAGCTTGTTGAGCAAAGAATTGTTGGTGAAAAGCATCTTAAGTGTACGCTTAAATTATCGGGCGATAACCGCATTTTTGAGGGTATTGCTTTTTTCCAAGATAAACTCAAAGACAACAAAGTCAAGGTGGCTTACAAGCTAAACGTTAATCATTTTCGTGGTGTGGATTCTTTGCAATTAATGATCGAATCAATCACTTATAATAGTGCCACTTAAGTCGGCAAAGCAAATAGAAGTCAGTGATTACTATTAAGAATTGAAATGACAATGTGCTAGATTAATTAGCAATTTTCCCGACTAATACTTCGTTACCAATGTTTGGTTTACTCGGCACGTTAAGCGCTAGAGCAAGGGAGACGACAGCCATCATTGCGCCTGCATAAAAAACCAAGGCAGGGGAGTAAATCCATATTATTCCGAAAGTAACGGGGATAAAAACCGCAGCAATATGATTGATGGTGAATGACACGCCTGCGCTTGAAGCTATGTCAGCTGGATCAGCAATTTTTTGGAAATACGTTTTTTGGGCTATAGCCATAGCAAAAAACAAATGATCGAGTAAATACAAAACAACAGCAATGGCGCTGTCTTCTACCAAAGCGTAGCCAATAAAAACCACGATGAGGCCAAGATATTCTACAATCAAGGCGGGTCGCTCGCCAACTTTTGCAATCAACTTGCCAATGCGTGGTGCTAGAGGAATATTGATGAATGCATTAATGAGAAATAATAATGATATCTCGGCAACACTAAAGCCAAATTTTTCCACCATTAAAAAACCGGCGAAAACAACAAATATTTGACGCCTTGCGCCGCCCATAAATTGCAGGGCATAGTAGAGCCAATAGCGTTTTCTAAGGACAATTTTTTTGGTTTGGTAAACTTTTTCAGGAAACAAGGGAAAATGAATCCAGCCGAAAATCGCAATCATAATGGATATCCCCCCACCGAGCATATAAAGCCAGATGAAATCAACATTAAACTGTTGAAAGAGAAACCAAACCAAAGCAAAAGCAACAATGGAGGCCGCAGAGCGAACGGCAATAATTTTGCCTAAAAACTCGGCAGTATCTTTTTTATCAAGCCATTGTAGTGATAATGAATTAGAGATTGTCTCAAAGTAATGAAAGCCCACCGACATTAAAATCGTGGTTGCATAAAAAGCTAAATTGGTGGGCATAAAACCGGTAAGAAAAGTACCCATGCCAAGCAAAATAAGTGACAGATAGGCCATTTTCTGTTCACGAATAAACATTAAGATAAAGACAATGGTAAATGCCAAGAAACCAGGTATTTCCCTAATGCTCTGCAAAATCCCAATTTCTATGCCCGTGAAATTAACTCGCTCAATGGCAAAATTATTGAGTAAATTAAGCCATACTGAAAAACAAATAGCAGAACCAATGGTCAAAAAAAGCAATAATGATTCAGGGGATTTTTTGCTAACTTGCATGAGTTTTGTTGTTGAAAAAGAATGGGACAATCTCTGATAGAATGTTCTTTTCATAACTCAACAAAGAGGGGTATGAGAGTTTGTTGAACATGAAATTCTATACTATTTTAACTTAAAGGAGAGAGGCTGTTAAAGTATGACCTGTTCGGTTGATTTCATGTTCGAATCAATTATATATCAAAATGAACTTATATGTCAAATCAATTTATATTTTACTTTAAGCGCTCATTTGCATTATTTGCGAAATTTTATTCATTGAATTAAGCATTTCTGAGCAGAGAGATTATTTGAGGTAATATTGGCATTTTTTGGCATAAGTTGATGGGTTTTCCCTTTAAAAATAGGGTTTATGAAGGTTTTGAGCAATGAAACTGGTTTTTATTCATCACTATGCCCGATTTTTTGTTAATTATGAGTGATTTTGATAATTTTCAATATTTTATAGCTGACGATTATTGCTCTAGAATAGGCATTAGCAAGGTAAAATAACGCTTTTGTTTTTTACTCATGGTTTATGCCAGCAATTACACTGCCCGACGGCACAGTAAAAACTTTTGACGAATCTTTAACGGTTGCGCAAGCTGCATCGTCTATTAGTTCTGGCTTGGCGAAAGCCGCACTCGCGGGCGAGGTGGACGGTGTGATGGTTGACACGTCACACTTAATTTCTAAAGACGTTAGTCTGGCTATTATTACTGGCAAGGACGAGCAAGCTCTTGAGGTGATTCGCCATTCAACAGCGCACTTATTGGCGCAAGCCACGCAGCAGCTTTATCCTGATGCGCAAGTGACGATTGGCCCCGTGATAGAGAAGGGTTTTTATTATGATTTCGCTTACAAGGATGGTTTCTCTGAGCAAGATCTAGCAAAAATTGAGAAAAAAATGAACGCCATCGTCAAGCAAAATTTGCCGATTGAGCGTATTGAAATGTCAAGAAATGAAGCGATTGCTTTATTTGAATCAAAGGGCGAGAATTACAAGGCCCAAATTATTGCCTCCATTCCAGAAGATGAAGTGTTATCCCTATACAAACAAGGTGATTTCATTGATCTTTGTCGCGGCCCTCATGTGCCTTCAACAAGTAAATTAAAAGCTTTCAAATTAATGAGCTTGGCCGGCGCTTATTGGCGTGGTGATTCAAATAATGAAATGCTCCAGCGTGTTTATGGCACCGCTTGGGAAAACAAAGCCGATCTTGAAGACTATCTTCACAAATTAGAAGAAGCACAAAAAAGAGACCACCGCAAAATTGGTAAAACGCAAGATTTATTTCACACTCAGGAAGAAGCGCCAGGAATGGTGTTTTGGCACCCGAAAGGGTGGACGTTGTATCAAATTATTGAACAACATATGCGTCAAGTCTTTAAAGATAATGATTATCTTGAGGTGAACACGCCGCAGGTTATTGATCGCAAACTTTGGGAAAAATCAGGCCATTGGGATAAGTTTGGCGATGCAATGTTTACGACCAGCAGTGAAAATCGTGATTATGCGATTAAACCGATGAACTGTCCTGCCCATATTCAGATTTATAATCAAGGCTTAAAATCATATCGTGACTTGCCAATGCGTTTGGCGGAATTTGGCTCTTGTCATCGTAATGAGCCGTCTGGCACTTTGCACGGCATTATGCGCGTGCGTAACTTCGTCCAAGACGACGGTCATATTTTTTGTACTGCAGAACAAATACAAAGTGAAGTGTCGAACTTTATTGATTTAACCTTTAGTGTTTACGAGCATTTTGGTTTTAATAATGTCGATATGAAGCTTTCCACTCGTCCAGAGAATCGAGTGGGTTCCGATGCGGTTTGGGATAAAGCTGAAGCCGCACTTGCTGAGGCATTGGATACAAAAGGTATTGATTATGAATTGCAGGAAGGCGAGGGTGCATTTTACGGCCCGAAAATTGAATTTGTACTGAAAGATTGCTTAGATAGAGAATGGCAATGCGGTACGTTGCAAGTTGATTTCTCAATGCCAGAGCGCCTCGATGCGCAATACATTGCAGAAGATGGTTCGAAGCAAACGCCGGTGATGTTGCACCGCGTAATTGTTGGTTCTTTGGAAAGATTTGTTGGTATTTTGATCGAACATTACGAGGGTGCTTTCCCTTCGTGGCTTGCGCCAATTCAGGCTGTTATTTTGAATATTTCGGAAAAACAGAGCGATTTTGTTAAAAATGTTGAACAAAAGCTAAAAAAACAAGGACTTAGAGTCATTTCAGACTTGCGAAATGAGAAGATAGGCTTTAAAATACGCGAGCACTCAATGCAGCGCTATCCGTATATCTTGGTCGTAGGTGATCGAGAAAAGGAGAGTGGCGAAATTTCAGTGCGCAAACGTGGCGGCGAAGACTTAGGTTCGATGTCTGTCGAGGCGTTCGTTGAATTAATTAACCAGGAGTAATTATTAAAAGACCACATAAGATAACCACGCGAATTAACCAGCACATTAAGGTGCCACAAGTACGTGTTATTGGTAGCGAGGGCGAGCAGGTTGGCATCATCAGTACAAGCCAAGCGAGAGAAATGGCGAGTGATGTCGGATTGGATTTAGTAGAGGTTTCTCCAAACGCTGAACCACCTGTTTGTAAAATCATGGACTTTGGTAAGTTTCAGTACGAACAAAAGAAACAACAAAACGAAGCCAAGAAGAAGCAAAAGAAAACTCAGGTTAAAACCATTAAATACCGCCCCGGTACTGAAGAGGGTGATTATCAAATTAAATTTAGGAATTTGATCAAGTTTTTGGAGAATGGTGACAAGGTTAAAGTAAGTATTTGGTTTCGTGGTCGCGAAATGCAACACCGTGAACTGGGTATGAAAATGCTTGATAGGATCGAGTCAGATTGTGAAGAATTTGCCAATGTTGAACAGAAGGCAAAAATGGAGGGTCGTCAGCTTGGCATGATGCTGGCACCCAAATCAAAAAAGAAGTAACGAAACATTAAATTAGGCTGTGTTATTCAGTCTTGGTGTATACAGAACATACTGTCTACGACTAAATGCCTTGCCTAATTTACGTTTTATTGCTTCTTTAAATACAACAAACTATTCGTAGGAGTAGTTAAATATGTCTAACAAGACAAGGAGTAAATTATGCCGAAGTTAAAAACCAATAGAGGTGCTGCAAAGCGCTTCAAAAAAACCGCTAATGGCGGTTATAAATGTAAACACTCGCACTTACGTCATATCTTGACTAAGAAGAGTACTTCTAGAAAGCGCGCACTTCGTGCCGCCGATACCATTGAAAAGGCAGATGTTCCAATGGTTAGAAAAATGTTACCTTACAGCTAAACTAGGAGTATACCCATGGCAAGAGTTTCAAGAGGTGTGCAAGCGCATGCCAAACATAAAAAAATATTAAAGAAAGCGAAAGGTTATTACGGCGCACGTTCTAAAGTCTATCGCGTTGCTAAGCAAGCCGTTATTAAAGCCGGCCAATATGCTTACCGTGACCGTCGTCAAAGACGTCGTCAATTCCGTCGTTTATGGATTGTGCGTATCAACGCAGAAGCGCGTAACAACGGTTTAAGCTATTCAATGCTTATCAATGGTTTGAATAAAGCAGGTGTTGAAATTGATCGTAAGGTATTATCTGATATTGCGATTTTCGACAAAGCGGCATTCACAAAAATTGCTGATCAAGCCAAAGCGGCGCTGGCACAGCAGTAAAACCAATTAAAGCCTACCACCACGTGCGGTAGGCTTTAATTAAAAGCCATAAGATTTTGATTAATACCATTCTCACCAACGCTGAAAAGGCCATTGTAAATGCAAATGACCTTAAAGACTTAGATGATGCAAGAGTGCATTATTTGGGCAAAAAGGGTGAGTTGACGGCATTATTAAAAGGTCTTGGAAAGCTCTCAAAAGAAGAGCGACCTAAAATGGGTGAGGCGATCAACCAAGCAAAGGTTGAAGTTCAAGCATTAATTGAGTCTCGTAAAGAAGCACTCGAATTAATTGCACTAGAAAAACGCCTTTTAAGTGAAAAAATAGATGTAACCTTGCCGGGCAGAAATGTCGAAAAAGGCGGTTTGCATCCCATTACCCAAACACTCAATCATATTCAAAAAATATTCGCAAAAAGTGGCTTTGAGATTGCAACAGGTCCAGAGATCGAAGATGATTTTCATAATTTTAGCGCCTTAAACATTCCAGAGCATCATCCAGCTCGTGCGATGCACGACACTTTTTACTTTGATGCCAATACGGTTTTAAGAACGCACACTTCTCCTGTTCAAATTCGAACATTAGAGAAACAAAAACCACCGGTTCGTGTGATTGCGCCTGGGCGAGTTTATCGTTGTGATTCGGATATCACGCATACGCCTATGTTTCATCAGGTTGAGGGTTTAATCGTTGATAATGAAGCCAGTTTTGCCCAATTAAAGGGTCTACTCATTGACTTTTTAAGAGCTTATTTTGAGAAAGAAGATCTAAAAGTTAGATTCAGGCCTTCGTATTTCCCATTCACCGAACCTTCAGCTGAAGCCGATATTGAGTGTGTGATTTGCGATGGCGGTGGTTGTCGAGTGTGTAAGAAAACCGGTTGGCTGGAAGTGCTTGGCTGTGGTGTGGTGCACCCCAACGTATTAACCGCAGTTGACATTGATCCTGAGGAGTTCTCAGGCCTTGCTTTTGGTATGGGCGTTGAAAGACTGGCTATGTTGAGATATGGTGTGAACGATCTTAGATTGTTCTTTGAAAATGATATTCGCTTCCTTAATCAATTCTAGTTTGGTGATTAGATGAATATTTCAACAACATGGCTAAGAGAGTGGGTTAATCCAAACGTTAGTGATGAAATCTTAGCTGAGAAGCTCACCATGGTTGGCCTTGAGGTGGACGGTATAGCGCCAGTTGCACCTCCGTTCAATGGTATTGTAGTTGGTCAAGTACTAAGTTGCGAGAAACATCCAGACGCTGACAAATTAAGCCTTTGCCAAGTCGATATTGGTCAGAGTGCTAATCTGCAAATTATTTGTGGCGCACCAAATGTCAGACAAGATCTAAAGGTCGTCGTTGCCACAGTTGGCTCAAAATTGCCAAATGGCCTAAAAATTAAAAAAGCTAAATTACGCGGTGTTGAATCTTGTGGCATGCTTTGCTCAGAAACTGAACTGGGTATTTCTGACTCGCATGACGGTATTATGGAGTTGTTATCCGATGCGCCTTTGGGCGAGTGCATTAGAGCACACCTTGATTTAGATGATCAAATTATTGAATTAGACATTACCCCAAACAGAGGCGATTGCTTCAGCGTTTTGGGTGTGGCTCGTGAGGTTTGCGCAAGCTATGATTTAACAATGCCTTCGCCTTCATTTAAGGCTGAAGAAAAAGGCAATACCGGTTTTGTAACAAAAGTTTCAAACACCAAGATTTGTCCTAAGTATTTAACTCGTGTTATTAAAGGCATCGATAACACGATTGAAACGCCACAATGGATGGCGCAAAAACTCAAACGCGTATCGCAACAATTGCACTCACCAGTGGTTGATATTACCAACTACGTTTTATTGGAATTAGGCCAACCAATGCACGCATTTGATCTGCAAAAGATCGTTGGTGACATTGACGTTAGAATGGCGAAAAAAGGTGAAAAGCTCGAGTTATTGAATGAGCAAACAATTAGCCTAAGAGAAGACACATTGGTGATTGCAGATGATAATTCTGCCATTGCTATGGCGGGTGTGATGGGCGGACTGCCAACTGCTACACAAACTGAGTCGAGCGAAATATTGTTTGAAAGTGCCTTTTTTGAGCCGATTTCAATGGCAGGTGTGGCTAGATCTTATGGGCTGCATACCGAATCATCATTAAGGTTCGAGCGTGGTGTTGATTTTAATCTAGCGCACCAAGCGCTCGAGCGAGCAACGCAGCTTGTTTTAGAAATTTGCGGTGGCGAAGCGTCACAAATTAATGCATGCATCGATGACGCTCAATTGCCACATATTGAGCCAATTAAAATTACTCTAGAAAAGATTTCCAAAGTGCTTGGTTTTGAATTGGATTCGAACTGGATTGAAGCCAAGTTTACGTCGCTTGATTTTGATATTGTAGGAAAAACAAACAATTCGTGGACTATTGTACCGCCGAGTTTCCGTTTTGACATTCGCATTGTTGCTGATCTAATTGAAGAATTGGCAAGGCTTTACGGCTATGACCGTTTGCCTGTGAAATCTTTAACTCTAGATGCGAACATTACTGCCGACTCTCAGGCGAGCGTTGAAGACTATGATTTATCTCAAGCGTTGGTTAATAGGGGTTATCAAGAGGCCATCACTTATAGCTTTATCTCAAGTGAATATCAAAATTTAATTGATCCTGAAGCCAGGAAAATCGAGCTAACAAATCCAATCTCGGAAGACATGTCTGTAATGCGCTCAAGTCTCTGGCCAGGCTTGTTGCAAACGATTGGATCAAATCAGCGCCGTGGTCACCTTAATGCTAAATTCTTTGAATCAGGACTTTGTTTTGGTGGCATCTCTGCTGATGACCAAATACAGAAAATTGCCGGCGCCATAACTGGCGAGCGCCACTCTCCCCAATGGGCGAGTGAATCGAGAGCCGTTGACTTTTTTGATGCTAAGGCGGACGTAGAATCACTGCTTGCATTGAGTGGTGTCGAGGTCTCTTTTGAGGTCGGTGAGCATCCAGCATTGCAAAATGGACAAACGGCTAAAATTGTTAAAAACGGCAATATCATTGGTTACTTAGGTGCGCTGTCTCCAATCGTTCAGAAAAAATTATCATTGCCAAAAGTCTTCTTATTTGAGCTTGTACAGTCTGAGCTACAACAAGGCAAGATTGCGAGTTATAAAGCTTTTTCATCTTTTCAGGCGTCACAGCGTGACATTGCTTTGGTGCTGAAAAAGGAAATACAAGCGTCCGAGCTTATTACAGCTATTAAAAGCCTCAAGCAAGAATACTTAATCGATGTGGGTATTTTTGATGTTTATGAAGGCGAGCATATTGAATCTGGCAAAAAGAGTGTTGCCCTTAATTTGAGTTATCAATCGAATGAGGCTACATTAACGGATGAGCAGTTGAATCAAAGCGTTGATGAGGTACTTAACCATCTACAAACAGAGTTTTCTGCTCATTTAAGATAAGAACTAAACAAGAATTATGTCACTTACAAAACAAGATATTGCCAACACACTGGTTAAAGAAACCAACCTAACTCAAACGGAGGCACTGGTTTTAACCAATGAGTTCTTTGATCAAATTACGCAACAGTTGGGCAAGGGTAAGAATGTCAAGTTGTCAAGTTTTGGTAATTTTATTCTTCGTGAAAAATCAGAACGTCCTGGCAGAAACCCAAAGACTGGTGAAGAAGTGATGATTTCAGCAAGAAAGGTGGTTACCTTTAAGGCTGGACCCAAACTTAAGAAAGCAACGCAAAAAGGCTCCAAATAAGTAAGGTCTTACTCCGATATAACCAACATATCCGCAAATGGTTCAAGTGATACAAGATCAGGATAGCAACATCTGCTTTCTTTATATTGTTTCAAGCTATTCAGATATAGCCGACATAAAACCTCTAAGTGTTAGCATGGCTGTGTGAATATCGCCCCATAATTGCTTCTCATCTAATTTGTTGTCACTACTGTGGCTGATTAGCTTTGGTTGGTAGTCATTGTCAAGGGAGAATGAAGTGTAGGTATAACTCAACATTTCATCATTGCTAGAATTCGAACCTTGCGCTAAATAGACATCGTAAACGGCTTCACTATCGACGGTTTCACTATTAACAAAAAGTAGGGTGTTGGCAAAATGTAAAAGCAATCTTTTAGCAGGACACTCACTGGCTTTTTTCATTGACACTTCACCGTTGTTCATTGCATCAACGATATTCTGGCGATGTTCGTCTGGTAGTTGGATGTATTTAGTATCGTCGTAATGGCTAATATCATTGCAAGCGCCGCTCTCGATAATGTATTCGTTTAATTCTTTAAGCATAGAGTTTGTGAATTTTTATATGAATGTCTTATTGGGATTTTTGACGATATTTTATTTGATAAATATCAAGCATAGTAATTGCCATTGCCGCGATGATGGGACCAATGAATAACCCTAAGATGCCAAATTGAATAATTCCAGCAAGGGTAGAGAGTACGGTGATGAGTGTGTGATCAAGCGCACTTCGGTGGTTCATGGCACTGGACAGTGTTTTGATAATAATAGGGCGAATAAAGTTATCAATTAAGGTGCCCGCTAAGACGGCGCCGAAAAACAGAATGATAAAGGCACTGGTGGTTTCACCGGTCGCAAATAAATATAGGCTTAATGGTAGCCAGATAATTAAGCCACCCAATACAGGGATAAAGCTTGCCAGTGCCATTGAAACACCAAAAAATAGCGCTGGGTAGCCTATTATTGACACACCGATTGAAAACACTAGTCCCTGCAAAAGGGACACAAGGAATACGCTACTGACAAGGGTCACAGTTAAGCCTGAAAATTGCTGCAACAAAATATCATTAAGATGTGATTCTAGTGGTGACATTTCTCTAATTCTCTTGACAATAGAGCCACCGTCAACATAAAAATAGTAAAGCGAGAAAATCGTAATAATGATGAAAAATACAAACTGGCTAGAGAGGCTAACGATACTTTTGAGAACCATAATGCCAAAGTCTTTAGAGGTTATCAAAATGCCTTCTAAATTATTTTTTAGGGTACTGTCTACAATCTCCCTAACAGTGTCAGACAGCGGTAAACCCATGATGGTCTGATCGATAAGTTTGCGTATTTCGCTAATCTGAAAACTATCTTGTAGGGTGCGGATGAGACCGCTAATCTCAATGCCACTGACAAGCATCACATAGCTTAAAGGTAGGATTAAAACAAACGTTACCCCAAGTGTCATTGAAAGTGCCGCACGTCGAATAGAATATTTTTGTACCAAATGTTGGAAAAGTTTGTGAGTGGTTATAGAAATTAATAGAGACAAGAAAAGGGCAGGCAAGAAAGGCAGAAAAAGCCACACCAAAGCAGCTAGAGACAGTCCAAGCAAAGCGAGTACGAAGCCATTATTATTGTTGGTCTGGGAGTGCTCTGTCATATCGTTTCCATTTTTACTACACAATAAGCAACCTCTTCATAAGGGTGCTCCTTTTTCAGTGCACTGATCACAGCATTCAGACTGTCAGTGGGACACATCATTTCTACTTTATACTCGGCAATAGTCTCGAGTTCGTCCAATTCTCCAATGGCGGGCTGTGCATCTCCTACAGGCATAAATTGCCCTTTTCCCTCAGTTTGCCAAGCACATTGTTTGTAGTTGTTAAAGCGCCCGGCGCCGGCTGTAAACATTGCAGTTTTAACCTTTTCAGCGTTATGTATTGGTACGTAAAAACTAATTTGATACATCGAACCTACCCTTCAAGAAGTTTTGTCTTTCTTGCTTGTCCATTCGCTCTATGGCATATCTTAAAGTAGTTCTTGGAAGTTGTGCGTAGTTTTGCACCAAAAAGCTCTTGATCAAATGTTGATCGCGTTTATAGACTTCACGAAGCATCCAGCCCACAGCTTTGTGGATTAAATCATGGGAATCACTTAATAAAATCTTGCTAATCTCAAGTGTTAGAGAAAATTGATTTTGTTTGATAAAGGCTAAGGTCGTCACAATCGAAATTCGACGAATCCACAGGTTTTTAGAATGGGCATAATCCAATAAAATATTGGCTTTATCTTGGTTGTGACAAAGATAATCACCGATAATATTTGGCGCAGTCGTGTCGACCAAATCCCAATTATTAATAGCATCAAAATTTGCTGTATAGAATTGATAGATTTTTTTACGATCACTCTTTGGGTACTGATAAACCAAAATAATAAGGCCGCAATGACGCACCTCGTGAATAGGGGAGCTAAGTAGTGTTGAGATACTATCAAAAGAGATGCCTTGGTGATATTGCTTGGCAACTTTGCGCAAGTCTGGCATTCGAACGCCGATAAATTTATCGCCATATCCGTATTGCCCTTTGCCTGTTTTAAAAAACCATTCATTTGTTTTTCGGCGCTCGTCTGTTGCAACAGATTTGAGCGCATTAATAACTTCATTGGCAATCATCGGATATACTGTATTCTTTAGAATTTTTTTGGATTAAGAGGTCTTTGCCTAGTTATGTTACATTTTAGTTCGCAAAATATTGTGTTAGTTAGTCAAGGACTCCTTTAAATACATGCAAACTGCTTATTTTGCCGGCGGATGTTTTTGGTGCATTGAGGCTATTTTTCAACGTGTGAATGGTGTGCTAAGCCTTGCCAGTGGTTATTGTAATGGCACGACAAAAAATCCAACCTATCAAGAAATTTGTGCAGGTGACAGTGGTCATGCCGAGGTTTTGAAAATAGAATTTGATGAAACACAAATTTCATATGCCGAATTGCTTGGTGTTTTTGTTGTCGTTCATGACCCAACTAGCCTCAACCAGCAGGGCGCTGACATGGGAACTCAATACCGATCAGCGGTGTTTTATACTGATTCTAAGCAAAGAGAACTTGCACAATCGTTGATAGATTCAATAAAGGGTGCAGTGACAGAAATCAGCCCACTGGATGTTTTTTACGTGGCTGAAGATTATCATCAAAATTATTTTAACGACAATCAAAACCAGCCTTATTGCCAGATGGTTATCTTGCCAAAGATTAACAAATATCTAAATAAATAGCCTGACATGAACGATCAAGAACTCCTACGATATTCTCGCCAAATTATGTTGCCACAGGTTGATATTGAAGGTCAGCAAAAGCTGATCGATTCAACGGCACTTATTATTGGCATGGGTGGTTTGGGATCTCCGAGTGCTTTGTATTTGGCAGCGGCGGGAGTTGGACACTTGATTATTGCTGATTTTGATCAAGTTGAGCTTTCTAATTTGCAGCGCCAGATTATTCACCATACAGATGATATTGGTAAAGATAAGGTTGATTCTGCCAAAGAAAAATTGTTGGCCATTAATCCCAACATTCAAGTGGATGTTGTCAAACAACTTAGTGACGATAATCTTGGCAGTTTAATTAACCAAGCGGATGTTATATTGGACGGCACCGATAATTTCAAAAGCCGTTTTGCCATTAACAAAGCCTCTGTTGAAAATAAAAAACCATTAGTTTCTGCGGCAGTTATTCGATTTGAGGGTCAACTCTGCGTTTTCAAAGGTTATGAGAGTGATCAACCTTGTTATCAATGTCTTTACTCAGAAGAGGGTAGTGGCAGGGAGAATTGTGTTGAAAACGGGGTGTTAGCACCCGTTGCTGGCTTGTTGGGTAGCTTACAAGCATTGCAGGCTATCAAGGTTATCTTATCACTTGGCGAACAACTCAATGGTGAACTCATGCTGATTGATGCACTCGACCTTAGCTTTAGAAAAGTTAAGATTGGTAAAGACTCGAAATGCCCAATTTGCCACTCAGCTTGATT
>CAJXHL010000034.1 GCA_913054335.1 uncultured Gammaproteobacteria bacterium
ATTGATAATAGTGATAAAGCAATATCGTTTAAGAACTCTATCGAACGCGCTGTTTACAAAGCCTCGCCTTTGCCGCTGGCACCGGACAAAGACTTATTTGACAGTGAAATTATGTTCCACTTCAGGGTTAATTAGAGCAACATACCTCGATTGTAAGCCTCTTTTGCCAGCCAACAGTAATCGACTTAATTTATAGTATTTGTCTCATCTACCTCCCAATAGTTCATTGCCAGTATTAGGATAGACTCTTATTTGTTTTCGCAAATAAGAGTTAATTGATTTTGCCTTATCTAGATAAATCTAGAATCTTCAGTACGCTAAAATACCCTGCATGAAAACGCACGACTTTTTATTAGAATTGGGCACCGAGGAGCTACCTCCAAAGTTGCTTAAAAACCTTTCAAACGCATTAAAAGACAATCTTGTTTCTGAGCTCAAATCGCTTGATTTAACAATGGGTGAGGTTAAGGTATTTGCAACTCCTCGACGCTTAGCCGTCTCGATTGCTAATTTACAATCTGAGCAAGAAGACCAGTTGATTGAGCGTAAAGGTCCTGCCGTAGGTTCGCCAGACAAAGCCATCGAGGGTTTTGCGCGCTCAAATGGTGTTGATGTTTCCGCCCTTGAAAAGCGAGTGTTGGGCGATAAGGAATATTTCTTTTTTAAATCTGAAAAAGCTGGCGAGAAGACAGATGCGCTTTTGCCAAACACAGTAGAAACAGCGATTAACAATATCCCAATTACTCGTGCTATGCAATGGGGTGATTTGGATTATTCATTTGTTCGACCAGTGCACTGGTTGGTGATGTTATTGGATGACGCTGTTGTTCCTGCTGTAATTATGGGGCTTGAAAGTGGCAATGTAACGAAAGGCCTAAGATTTACTGGTGAGCAGTTTTTTGAGATCTCTCATGCGAATCAATACCAAAGTTTGATGAACAACAAAGCCCAGATAGAGGTTGACTTCGATACTCGCAAAGAAACGATACGTGAACAGGTCAATGCAGTTGCGGCTAAACATAACGCCACTGCCGTTATCGATGAATCTCTATTAGATGAGGTTTGTGCTTTGGTGGAGTACCCAAAAGCTTTTTCAGGGCATTTTGACGAGAAGTTTTTAGACGTGCCCGAAGAGGCGCTGATTTCCGCGATGAAATCTCATCAAAAATATTTCCATATGGTGGATGCCGACCTTAAATTGTTGCCAGCATTTATTTCTGTAGCAAACATTGAGTCAAGTGATTTGTCGGTGATTATTAATGGCAATGAACGTGTTATTCGTCCACGATTGGCAGACGCTGAATTTTTTTGGGAACAAGACAAGGCAAAACGATTAGAAGACAGACTTGTTGATCTAGATAGGGTGTTGTTTATGAAGTCACTTGGATCAATGGGCGATAAAGCAAAACGCATCGAGCAACTGAGCAGAACTATTGCAGGCATAATCGGTATTGATGCAGATGTTTGTGCAAGAGCAGGGTTGTTGGCAAAAACCGATTTACTAAGCGAAATGGTGGGTGAATTTGCCGATTTACAGGGGGTAATGGGTGGCTATTATGCACGCAATGATGGTGAATCTGATGCCGTAGCGGACGCTATTAAAGAACACTATCAGCCAAGATTTGCAGGTGACGTTCTACCTTCAACACCGAGTGGTCTTGTTGTTGCAATTGCTGATAAGTTGGATACCATCACTGGTATTGTTGGCATTGGTCAAGGACCAACAGGCTCAAAAGATCCTTACGCTCTTAGGCGTCTAGCGCTTGGCTTACTGAGAATTTTTGTTGAGGCAAAACTTGAGCTAAATTTAAAAACATTGATTGAAGCATCTTTGAATCTGCATGCAAACTCAGTTGATAAAACCGTAGCACCGAAGATTTATCAATTTATGATGGAGCGCTTAAAGGCCTATTACAGAGACAATAAAGTCGATGGCAGTGTGTTTAAAGCAGTGCTTGCTGTTAGTCCTGAATCGCCGCTTGATTTCCATCAAAGGGTTGAAGCACTTAATGTTTTTACTCAGCAAAGCGAATCTACTGGCTTGATTGAAGCCAATAAGCGTATTGCCAATATGTTGAAAGATTATGAGGGAGGTGCTGAAGTGGATATTTCCTTATTACTTGAAGCGTCAGAAATTTCTCTTTTTGAGGCTACAGAAGCCGTTTCTGATCAACTGAGTGGACAGAAAGATTATCAAGCGATTATGACCTCACTTGTGGGTTTGAAGTCTGCGATTGATTCATTCTTTGACAATGTTATGGTAAATACTGAAGAGCCAAACTTGCGCAAAGCAAGGCTGGCGTTAATTAGTCGCGTTAGAGCGTTGTTTTTGTCTGTCGCAGATATTTCTTATCTGTCGTCCTAGACAGATAATATGAAAGCCTTAATCCAAAGAGTAACGTCTGCCAGCGTCGTGGCTGCGGGTGATACTGTCGGCGCAATTAACCAAGGTTTATTGGTTTTTATAGGCGTTGAGAAAAACGACACATTGATTGAAGCGAACAAGATGATTAATAAACTGCTGTCTTATCGTGTATTCACTGATTCTGAAGGTAAGATGAATCTGAGTGTTAGTGATATTGCTGGCGGTGTATTACTCATCTCTCAATTTACCCTAGCAGCGGATACGAAGTCTGGCACAAGGCCTGGGTTTTCTACAGCGAAGCCCCCTGTGGAGGCTGAGAGTCTCTATGACTGCATGGTTGAGTGTTTTAAAACCAAACATAGTGATGTGGCATCAGGTGTATTTGGTGCTGATATGCAAGTGTCTCTTGTTAATGATGGACCTGTTACCTTTCTTTTAACATGCTAGATTTTGTCCTAGATATTTATACTCAATTTGAGGATTACATCGGTCTCATCGTTACAGTCTCGGCGTTAATTTTTGTTGTTAGTTTGATTTTTACACCGTTCTTAGTGTCCAAAATTCCACACGATTATTTTACCAATCCACAATACCACAGACTAGAAATTAAGCATTTTGGCCACTTGATTATTGTTGTTCTTAGAAGTGTTTTTGGCTTTTTGTTAATCCTTCTCGGCGTGGTGATGTTGTTTACGCCTGGCCAAGGTATTCTTGCTATCATTGTTGGCTTATTTTTGATGGAGTTTCCGGGAAAAAAGCGCCTCGAACATAAAATTATTGAGAATGAAATCACTTTTAAATCGCTCAACTGGATGCGTGAAAAATTTAAGAAACCCCCATTAGAGCGTTAGTTGTATGAGTAATGAGTTAAAGCTTTATGGCATTAAGAACTGCGACACCGTTAAAAAAGCATGTAAATATTTAAGTGCCTACAATGTTAATTATCAGTTTATTGATTTCAGACAAAACCCATTGTCAGTTGATGTGATTAAGGTTTGGATTGAGTCGATTGGCTGGGATACTTTAGTAAACAAACGCTCAACAACTTATCGCAATTTGCCAGATACCCAAAAAAATAATATTACTATTGAATTGCTCATCGAGCAGCCAACACTAATTAAGCGGCCTGTTCTCGTTTGTGGCTCAACAGTTGTTGTTGGTTTTAAACAGGAGCAATACAGCCAGTTTATTGGCTAGCACATTTACTCGCTTTCTTCGCCCAGTTCTTTTCTCACAACATTCATATCAAGGCCTGTTGCCTTCACAATCAATTCTTTAATATCTGCAAGTGCCAGAGTGCCAGAGTGTGAAAAAATGCCAACACCTTGGCGAAAGATCATTAGTGTTGGAATAGAGCGAATGCCAAAACGCAGACCCAGCTCCTGCTCATCTTCAGTATTGACTTTAGCAAAAGTAGCCTCCCTTATTCTATCCGAGGCCTCCTCAAAAGTTGGGGTAAATTGCAGGCAAGGTCCGCACCACGGCGCCCAGAAATCGACCATGACGATTTCATTATTAGCAATGGTTTCGTCAAAATTGTGTTGTGATAGATCAATAACAGCCATGGGGTCAGCCTTTTAACAATAGGAAGAGACCCTTGCATAAACCATTTTAAAATTTGCCTTGTAAAATAATAAAAATCTCACTATCAAATCTAAAATGGTTTATGCAAAGGTCTCAGATTATAGCTGTTAGAATAGCAACCATGAATATACTTGGCGTTGACCCTGGCTCAAGAATTACCGGTTTTGGGCTTATTACTGCAGACAAACTAAAGTTTAATTACGTGACCAGTGGTTGCATTCGCACCAAGGGTGATTTCAATGAGCGCATCATTACAATTTTCAAAGGCATTAAAGAAATACTCGAAAAAAACGAAGTGGATATTGTGGTGATTGAGCGAGCCTTTATGCGCCCAGATCGCCCCAATCCTGACGCTGCCATCAAACTAGGTCATGCCAGAGGGGCGATTATTTCAGCGGTTGGTACTCAGGATTTGCCGATTGTGGATTACAGTCCAAATCAAATAAAAAAAGCAATTGTTGGCAAAGGCCATGCAGCCAAAGATCAAGTGTCTTTTATGGTGCAACATTTATTAAAACTTAACAAAGCGCCTCAAGCGGATGCTGCTGATGCGTTAGCAGGCGCGATTTGTCATGCTTATCACGCGTTATAGTATAGTTTCTAGCTAAAATATACTTTCACTTCCCCATAACCTGGCAGTTTGCCAACAATACTGGAAAGTTGGTTATTAATCTCTTGTGCGTCAGTAGTTTGTAAATAGTCGAGAGGTAGGTAGAAATCCACCAAAATTGAACCATCGAGATAATGCAATTGAGTGCGTTCAATTTGATAATCACACTCTTCCAGTTTGAGTGCTTGGTGAAGAATTTGTAAGGCTTGTGCACGCTCAGGAAGATTTTCGTAGGACAGGTTTTCATCGTCATCATCTTCAGGGTCGATATGAACAGTGACATCGCTTAAACCCTCAACACAATCTTTTGCCACCCGCTCAACACTAACGCTAATGATGTGCCCCTCGCTAACGGATAAGAAAGGGTTGACTTGAACATGCACATCGGCTGTAATTTTATGGCCATTTCTTCTGGTTCTTAAAGAGTGAACACTATTAACACCTTTAATTTCAGAGAGTGCTGTGTGGAGTCTTGCAATGTCTTCGGCATCAATAGAGGTGTCCACCAGTTCTTTTGTTGCACCGATTCCCAATTTCCAGGCAATAAAGATAATCATTAGGCCAACAATAATGGCGGCAATGCTGTCTAAGTAAAAGTAACCATTAGCCGCGCCAAAAATACCAATCAATACCACAACAGATGAGAAAGCATCGGAGCGATGGTGCCAAGCATTAGCTTTAAGCATGTCTGATTTCACTTTTTTGGCGATAATCACCGTATACCAATACAAAGCCTCTTTGCTTGCAATTGAAAGGGCAGCAACAGCAAGCAGCCAAGGGGCGTGACTCAGTTTTCCCGTATCTGATAGACGCTGTGCAGCGTCAAAAATAATACCTGTGCCAACAATGGCAAGAAAAATGCTGAGTCCAAGTGTGGCAACCGTCTCGAACCGCTCATGGCCGTAGGGATGCTCGGCATCAGGTGCTTCGCCTGCATGCTTTGCTGCATACCAAACCACCCAATCAGACAATAAGTCAGAAAATGAGTGAATACCATCTGCAATCAATGCGCCCGAATTACCGATAAAGCCAGCAAAAATTTTAATAACAGACAGTAAGAAATCAATCACCGCACCTACAAGGGTGACTTTTTGACTGGCTTTGCTTCGACCTATAGAATCCATTCCTAAAAATGTTTTTATGATTTTCTGTTATTTTATGTCATCCACTCATTGGAGAGTGGATAACTATATTTTTTGAATGTCAAAGATTTTCGAGAATGGGTTTAACTAAGATATCGAAAAAAATCGACATGAGCCTGAAAACAGCAATGAGTAAGGGTGGGCCTTACTGATTTATCGAATAAATGGTTGAAAATAGCCATTCTAGAGCTAAAAACAGCCATTTATGGAGGTTTTTTAATAAAAAACAAAGGTTTAAATGGTTGATCGAAAAAATTTCGGAAATTTTAAGAATGAGCCAATAATTGCAGGAAGAATAAGTAAAGTACATAGAGAGTGAATTGAAATAAAAGTTCTATATTTTTTTCAGTAGTGATAATTTTGATAACATTTTCATTATTTGCTTAAACTTTTTTAATGAGTATTAGTATTATATAATAATGAGAATCATTATTATTTAGGTTTACAGTGTTAAGCGTTAGTAATTTATCAATATCATTTGAAGAAAACCAAGTTTTAAATGGCTTTAACTTAGAGCTTGAGAGTGGAGACATTTTTGCTCTTTTGGGTGATAGTGGTAGTGGTAAGAGTTGTGCACTACGCTTTATAGCGGGCTTGGACAACGCACAAGATGGCTCAGTTAATTTAGATGGTATGGATCTGAGTAATCGTGGTGAGCACCAAGTGGAACCCGAAGCTCGAAAAATTGGCATGGTTTTTCAGGATTATGCATTGTTCCCCCACATGACAGTTTTTCAAAATATTTGCTTTGGAATCAATAAGTTAAGCAAAGAACAAAAAACAGAAAAAGTCAATGAACTGCTTCAATTGATTTATCTTGAAGGTATAGAAAAAAAATACCCACACCAACTTTCAGGCGGCGAACAGCAACGTGTTAGCTTGGCTAGATCGTTAGCAACTTCACCAAAATTACTTTTATTAGACGAGCCATTTTCGAGTTTGGATAAGTCTCATCGTAATCAATTAGTGAAAGAAGTTCGATCGATTCTTAAGAAGGCGCGAATGACTTCGATACTGGTCACCCATGATGAAGCAGAAGCAAAATCCTTTGCTGACATGGTTGGTAAAATTGATAAAAAACAGTTGCATATTAATTGAGATTGTGTATCATACGCAAATGATATTGATTATCATTTGCAATAAAAAAACTATTTAACAATCATTTAGTAAAGGAATAACTAATGTTTTCTAGGCAACTCACTGTGTCAGCCATGGCGCTAACTACCCTTTTAATGGGTTCAATTACTCAAATTCAAGCAGCAACAGATGACACTGTTACTGTTTACAGCTCTCGAAAAGAGCATTTAATTCAACCACTATTTGAGCAATTTACAAAAGATACTGGTATCGAAGTAAATTACTTAACGGGTAAGGGCGGTGACTTAATTGAGCGCTTAAAACTAGAAGGCGAAAATACACCTGCAGATATGTTTATGACGGTAGATGCTGGTGATCTTTGGTATGCAGGTACGCAGGATATTTTCCAAGATGTAATAACCAATACAATTGTTGGCAATATTCCAACCTATTTAAGAGATCCTGATGGGTTGTGGACAGGCTTATCTGTTCGCGCTAGAACCCTTGTTTATAGCACGGAACGTGTTAATTCGTCTGAGCTCTCAACTTATGCTGATTTGGCTGATAGTAAGTGGAAGGGCAAACTTTGCTTAAGAACCAGTAAAAAGATTTATACAAAATCTTTAGTAGCTTCAATCATTCATAATGAAGGCGAAGATAAAGCTGAGAAAATTGTGAGTGGCTGGGTAAGTAACTTAGCAGCTACACCAAATGCTAAAGACTCTCATGTGATGAATGCTATCCTAGCTGGTCAGTGTGATGTTGGCCTAGTAAATACATATTACTTTGGTCGTTTGATTGAAAAAACACCTGACGCACCACTAAAGCTTTTTTGGGCAAATCAAGACACAACAGGGGTGCATGTTAATGTATCTGGTGCAGGCGTTACAAAGCATGCTTCAAATTCAGACGGTGCAGTTCAACTATTAGAATGGTTGTCATCAGCTAAAGCCCAAGCAATTTATGGCGCTTTAAACAAAGAGTATCCAGCCAATCAAAACATTGCTTCTGATGAAGTTGTATCGTCTTGGGGTAGTTTCAAGAAAGACAATATGAACCTTGCGCTCGTAGGTATTTTACAAGCTGATGCAGTTGCTCTGATGCAAAGGGTTGGTTATAAATAATAAACAGATAAAATTTCCGATGAAACCCAAGGCTCGAAAGTGTCTTGGGTTTTTTTGGTATAAAATTCTGCTATTTTTCTAAGGTTTGATCTCAGTGGACCGATTGTGCTTTAAATCAAATATATGGGTTTGCCTATTGGCACTCATAGTAGCGATGCCAATCTTTGTTGTTGCATCTGCTTGGTTACTTCCGGGTGGTGAACTGTGGACACATTTTGCTCAAACCTTGCTATCAGATCTTGTTTTATCCACAACCATTCTGTTAATTGGTGTTGGATTGGGCGTTAGTGTTTTGGGCACAATACTAGCATATTTAGTAGTCATGGTCGAATTTCCCGGGCGTCGCTGGTTGGAGTGGGCTTTGTTTTTGCCTTTTGCCATCCCTGCTTACGTCCTAGCCTTTGTCTATTTGGGTGTTTTTGATTATTCAGGCTATGTCCAAGTTTGGATGAGGGAAATCCTAGGTTTGCCTGGTTTTGATATTCGCGCGGGTTATTGGGCCATTACCTTAACCTTTATACTGGTGTTTTATCCTTATGTCTATATGATGGCGCGTGCCTCGTTTAAGCGTCAAAAAATTCATATGATTGAGGCTGGAAAAATGCTCGGCGCAAGCCCAATACGTGTTTTTTGGAAAATATCGGTGCCGCTTGCTCGTCCAGCCATTGCTGCTGGGTTATTGGTGACATTAATGGAAACCTTGGCAGATTTTGGTGTTGTTTCGTTATTTAACTATTCAACATTCACTACCGCTATTTATTCAGCGTGGGGAGATTTTCGCTCAATTGAAGTGGCCGCGCAACTGGCATCTTTATTGGTTTTAGTGGCTTTCTTTTTAATTTACTTTGAAAGAAGAGCGCGAGGTAAGGCTAAATATTATTCAACTGATATTTCTCACATTCGGCCTTATGTTGCAAGTGGCTGGATTGGTTGGCTTCTTTTCTTGTTTGTTTTTAGTGTTTTCATGCTTTCGTTTGCAATGCCGATATTGCAAATAATTATTTGGAGTATAGAAGTTTTTGCCAAAGAGTGGAGTGGGAAGTACATAGGTTTTATCTCCTCAACAGCTATTCTGACATTAAGCGCAGCGGCACTAACTGTCACTGTTGCCACCATATTGGCCTTACCAAGTAGCTGTAAAAACAACAGTAGAGTTTTGCAAATGTTGATTCACTTTTCTACTTTAGGTTATGCTTTGCCGGGCTCGGTAATGGCAGTTGGTTTAATGTATGGTGTGCAAAATATTTCATTAATTAATGAATACTTCGGTGGATCTTCACTAAATCACTTATTGTTTGGCTCAATCGCATTATTGCTTTTTGCTTACGTTTCAAGGTTTATGGCGATTGCCTATAATTCAGCCAATGCCTCGGCCGAACAAATCAAGCCGGTTTATGAACAAAGTGCTAGATTGCTAGGTGCGTCTAGATTTCGCCTCGTTTGGAAAGTGTATCTGCCTATGATGACACCAGGCATTATGGCGGGTGCTTTATTAGTGGCTGTTGATGTGATGAAAGAATTGCCCGCCACTTACTTGCTGAGACCCTTTGGTTGGGATACACTAGCCATCAGAGTATATGAGCTGAGTGCTGAAGGGCTTTTCGAGAGGGCGGCAGTGCCTGCGCTAATGATGGTCGTTTTTGGTGCGGTTTTGATGCTTGCGTTTAATAAGTTGGATAGCTCAAGATTGTAATAAAGTAGAGTCGGCAAATTGGGTAAAATCAATTTATCCTAATTATTTTATTGCTTTTCAATGCGTAATGATTTACTCCAAATAGCAGGTGTTGAATGTGCTGCGATTTCAGCCGGTTTTAAGTCGTTCCAGCAATCCAGCTCAAATGAAAATCCAAATGATCAAGAAAAGCTAGATTTATCCTTAGTGACTTTGGTTGAGGGTAGTGTCACCGTTGGCGTTTTTACTCAAAACGTTTTTTGTGCCGCACCCGTACTTATAGCAAAAAATCATTTACAATCCGATGTTCGCGCCTTGTTAATTAACAGTGGTAATGCGAATGCGGGCACGGGTGAGAAGGGCCTTGAACACGCCTATCAGAGTTGTGAGATATTTGCCGAGATTCTTGATATAAAGCCACAACAAATATTGCCATTTTCTACTGGCGTAATTGGCCAGCTAATACCTCTAGAACCATTTCAACAGAATTCAAAAAAATTAGTAGAAAGACTTTCTGAGGATAATATGAATCAGGTGGCAGAGGGAATATTAACAACCGATTTGGTTGATAAATGCCACTCAGAAACATTTGAAATTAATGGAAAAACAGTAACACTGACTGGCATTGCCAAAGGTTCTGGCATGATTCGCCCTGATATGGCAACGATGCTAAGCTTTATTGTCACTGATATAGGCGCTTCCCAACAAGAATTACAAGCCTGTTTATCGATAGCTGTTAATCAATCTTTTAACCGTATTACTGTTGATGGCGACACCTCAACCAATGACGCTTGCACTGTGAGCGCAACCAATCAATCGGGTATTCAGCTCACTGATTGTCGCGAAGCTTTCCAAGAAGCTCTTAATAAGCTAACGCAAGATTTAGCGCATAAGATTGTTAGAGACGGCGAAGGTGCAACCAAATTTGTTGAGATATGCGCCAGTGGTTTGGCGACCAATAGCGATTGCTTGGAAGTAGCTTACACAGTTGCGCATTCACCGCTGGTTAAAACAGCGCTATTTGCCAGCGATGCAAATTGGGGGCGAATATTAGCGGCGGTTGGTCGGGCAAAAGTCAGTGGTCTTGTTATTGAGAATATTAATATTTTTCTTAATGATTTGCCAATTATTACCGCCGGCGAACCCGATTCTAATTACACCGAGGAAGCGGGCAGCGCTGAGATGGCTAAACCCGATATTGTGATTTGCATAGAGATGGGCGACACTCTAACTTCTGAGAGTGTTTGGACGACGGATTTCTCTTATGATTACGTCAAAATAAATGCTGAGTATCGAAGCTAATTGTTGGCGTTTTTATCCTCAGTATTATCGATAATAAACTGTTTAAATCGTCTTGCAATTGGTGACAGTTCTGCATCTTTATGATGCACGACATGCCAATGTCTGATAATAGGAAATGGCGTCACATGGAGCTGTTTTATAATGTTGTTATCGAGTTGTAGCTTCACTGAGTGCTTAGATACAAAGCCAATACCGAGGCCAGCTTGAACAGCTTCTACAATTGCCTCATTAGAGTTAATTTCGATATCTGAATTGAAGACTAGCCCAGTAAATCGCTGAACGGTAATTCGTGTTCCTGAGCCCACTTCGCGTGTTAGCAGCGTTTCTCTACTTAGATCTTTTATGGAAATTCTTTCTTTATTGAGCAATTTGTTGTCTGGATGAGCAATCGCAATGAGGGGATTTTCCATAAAAGCATTTGAGGTTAATGGAATGTCTTTCGGCGGTTCACCCATAATCACCAAGTCCGCCTTTTTGCTTCTTAAGTTATCTAAAAGGGCGCGACGATTGGTTACATCAAGGTAGAAAGTCATCTGAGGATAACTGTGCTTAAACTTGGACAGCAGGCGAGAGACGAATGAGTTGGCTGTTGTGGCAACTGCAATTTGTAAATGTCCAGAATCTGGATTGAGCGCATGTTCAATTTCTAGTTTTGAAGCCTCGGTAATGGCAATAATTGAATTGGCGGTTTTGTAAATTTTTTTCCCAATAAAGGTTGGTGTGATTTTTTTTCCACTGAGATCAAACAGTTTCACTCCAATGTTTTCTTGTAATTGCTGCACTTGCATGTAGACAGCAGGCTGGGTTATATTGAGCTCTTTGCTTGCAAGGGTGTAGCTTGAAAGCCTTATCACCGCCTCAAAGCTATAGAGTTGTTTTAAGGTGTAATTAATCATGATATATCTATAAGTAAAACTTATTATTTATTTAATATTTATTATTTTACATTATTTAATGTCTCTACTATAATTAAGCTATTTTTTACAGATAGGAAGTCCATAATGGATCAATCGAATAGATACGCTGATTTGTCTTTAGACGAAGATAGGCTAATCGCAGAAGGCAAACACATATTGGTTGCTTACACCATGACACCTGCCGAAGGTTATGGCTACTTGTCAACTGCGGCACACTTTGCAGCAGAGTCTTCTACAGGTACAAACGTAGAAGTTTCTACAACTGACGACTTTACCAAAGACCTAGATGCAATGGTTTATGAGATTAATGAAGCTGAGGGTTGGATGAAGCTTGCTTATCCAAATGATTTGTTTGACCGAAATTTGATTGATGGCCGTGCGATGGTTGTTTCTTTCTTAACGCTTGCAATTGGTAACAACCAGGGTATGGGTGATGTTAAATGTGCACAAATGCAGGACTTTTGGGTGCCAAAGGCAATGCTTGATATTTTCGATGGCCCGTCTAAAGACATTACTGACCTTTGGAACCTTTTGGGTCGTTCTCGCACTGATGGTGGTTATATCGCAGGTACGATCATTAAGCCAAAACTAGGCCTACGTCCTAAACCATTTGCCGAGGCTGCTTACCAGTTTTGGCTTGGTGGTGATTTTATTAAGAACGACGAACCTCAGGGTAACCAAGTTTATGCTCGTATGAAGGATGTAACACCTTTGGTTGCTGACTCAATGAAACGTGCGCAGGACGAAACAGGTGAGGCAAAGTTGTTCTCTGCAAATATTACTGCGGACGATCATCACGAAATGTGTGCTCGTGCTGACTACATTTTAGAAACTTTCGGTGAAAATGCCCACCACGTTGCTTTTTTAGTTGATGGTTATGTTGGTGGTTGCGGCATGGTAACGACGGCACGTCGTAACTATCCGAACCAATACTTGCATTACCATAGAGCGGGCCATGGCGCCATCACCTCACCATCATCAGTTCGTGGTTATACTGCATTTGTATTGGCTAAGCTTTCAAGATTAATGGGCGCTTCTGGTATCCACGTGGGCACTATGGGTTACGGCAAAATGGAGGGCGGTGCAGACGATAGAAATATTGCCTACATGATTGAACGTGATAGTGCAGAGGGGCCGTTCTATCACCAAGAGTGGTTTGGTATGAAGCCGACCACACCAATCATTTCTGGTGGAATGAATGCTTTACGCCTTCCAGGTTTCTTTGAGAATCTTGGTCATGGTAATGTTATTAACACTTCTGGCGGTGGTGCTTACGGTCATATTGATTCTCCTGCGGCGGGTGCGACATCTCTTCGTCAAGCATTTGAGTGTTGGAAAGCTGGTGCTGATCCAATTGAATTTGCTAAGGATCATAATGAATTTGCGAGAGCCTTTGAGTCATTCCCTGGTGATGCAGATCTGTTGTATCCAGGTTGGAGAGATAAGCTAGGCGTTCATAAATAACAATAGTATATGATGGCTGTGATTTATAGATTGATTACATTATAAATCGTAGCCACCAGTCCAAAGAGCAGCACTTGGTGCACAAGATAGATAAGCAAGGAGTGTTGCCCTAGATATTGAATAAAGGTTGAGCGGAGCGTGATGATTTTTTTATACCAAGGGTTGTGACCCATGTAAATGCCGAGAAAGACGAGAGAGATCCAAGGAAAAAGTGGGTAGAAATCAATGCTGGCTCTTGGGATGTTGTCCGACAATATAACTCTTAAGAAAGATAAATCGGGGAGATTAAAATAGGCCAGCGCTAAAATGCTCAGCCCTATCAATAGTGACAGGTTTGGCAATCGAACAAAAAAGATTGCGATAAAGCAAGAAGCCCAGATTAGATGCAAAATGCCGAAATAAACCCAAGCATTAGCAAACATAAAATAGGTACCAAGTGATACAGCTAAAGCGGCTAGGCCAAGAATAACCATCCGTTTGCTGAATTTAGCAATATTAAATTGTTTGCCGTAGGCCATAACAAGGCTGATGCCGACAGAGCTTAAGAACAGAAAAACAATTAAATAGCGCCAATAAGTCGTCAACCAGTAGCCAGATAGGGGAATATCAGTAAAGCCAAACTCGTTAAGGTCGTAAATCAGGTGAAACGCAATCATCATTAAGATTGCAACACCGCGCATAAGATCAAGTGAGTGGTCTCTATTGTTCATTAAAAGGCTCTTTTCTAGGTTATGTATTTGACAAATTCTTTGGTGAATAGCGTGTTAATTTTCACATTAAAATAGTAACAATAATCACATTTATTAAACAATCGAAATCTTGAGGTGTATTGATGGGAAATTTTGACATAAATCAATTTAAAGTAAGGGAGTTGCCTTTTTATCAAGCGCAATCCAATGAGGTTGAGCTTTATACTGCTGCATACCAGTCTCGTTTGCCGGTGATGATCAAGGGGCCAACAGGTTGTGGTAAATCGCGCTTTATTGAACATATGGCGCATCAGTTAGATAAGCCTATTATTACTGTCTCTTGCAATGAAGACATTACCGCTTCTGATCTAATTGGTCGTTTCTTATTGGATGCAAATGGCACTCGATGGGTTGACGGTCCGCTAACCTTAGCAGCGCGCCATGGAGCAATTTGCTACCTTGATGAAGTGGTGGAAGCGCGTCAAGATACGATGGTGGTTATCCATTCATTAACAGATCACAGACGCGAGTTAATGCTTGACAAAAAAGGTGAGTTATTAAAAGCGCACCCCGATTTCCAATTGGTTATTTCGTATAATCCTGGCTATCAGTCATTAATGAAAGATTTGAAACAGTCAACCAAGCAACGCTTTGTAGCGATGGATTTTGACTTTGCTAGTGAAGAATTGGAAACAATCATTGTCACCCAAGAGTCTGGTGTTGATCAAGATATTGCTGCTAAGTTGGTGCAATTTGCCAACACTACTCGGGCTCTTGTGGGTCACGGACTTGATGAGGGCGCTTCAACAAGACTGCTTAATTATGCAGGCACATTAATCGTTGGTGGTGTTGATGTAAGGGATGCATGTCAGATGGCAATGGTAAAACCGATTACGGATGACGCCGAGGTGCGCGAAACAATGCAGACTTCAATTGAGGCGATCTTTGGCTAGCAAAAGAACTTAGTAGTCATGACAAAGTCCACTCAATTTCGACAATTACATTGTGCTTTTGATTCGGTACACACTGAATTTAACAAGCAAATTGAAACAGCTCGACAAAGATTAAGTCCGTCCTTGTTGGACGAGTATTACGATGGTGTAGAGTTCTTTGCAAAAATTGGCCAGGGGCCTTCTATTTCCATTACCTTTGTTAGTATGATGTATTGGGTGGGCGAACATTTTGGTGAAGGATCCATTAAAAAAATCACTGATTTCTCCTATCAAACAATTACGAGAAGCCCGAATAAGGATTTTTTGGTGGATTTTCTTCTCAGCTTCATGGAAGTTATTAACCACGCTAAAGCCGATGAGTTGGATGAGTATTTAGCGTTTATTGACTATCACTTGGCAAAGACAACTTATTCTGTGCACGGTATTCATGTAACCCATAGCTCACCCTCATTCAAGGCTTTGTTATCGAAAATTGGCATGATTTTAGGCCGGCTTGACTACAAGGGAGCTTATGCTTGGGTTGATTATGGTTTGCGTTATTTCAAAAGACATCCAGATCAACAAGAGGCATTTTTCTCTTTATCGACTTCGGATTCGCGTGCAGTTTTTCAGCGTCAGCGCAAGGGCTTGTTGTTTGTTGATGTTGAAAGGCAGCTTTATCTTCTACAGAAATCCTTATGGGGTAAGGATTATGTGTACGCCTCTTATTCATCTGATTTTGAACGACTGCAATTTTTTCGACCATACATCAAAGATGGTACTATTCGCTTGCCTGATGTTTATAACGAACTGAATGGTGTTTCGCCGTTGCGTCGATATTTGGCCTTGATATCACATTTGATTGCTCATCAGCAGTTCACCAAAGCCGTGATTGCGGATAATTTGAGCCCACATCAAAGGTTGTTTGCAGAAGTGTTCGAAGATGCGCGAGTGGAGTATTTATCTGCTAAACGCTATCCAGGGCTGACCAGTATTTGGCGAAATTTAATGCCTGAGTTGGATGAGTTTGATTGCGATGAAACTAAGCAGTCTGGAGTTAAGCATCGCGCGTCGATTTTGTCACGCGCATTAATTGATGATAATCACCCTTATAAAAACGCGGATATCTTGGATTATGCTGCTCGTTTTAAGGCGCTAATGATAGGTAAGGAAAATACAAGCACCGAGGACAGTTTGGCTCTAGGTATTTCGTTTCTTGCCAAAACCAAGAAAGCATCGGATTCTCTCGCCGACTTGTATTTTGATAATACTGAGGCATCCTATCGAGATGATAATCGTATGATGTGGCGATTTATTGAAAGAGAAGATGAGGGCGAAAAGTTATTTATTGCAGAGCTGTATAACGATATGGAGCCTGTTGCTGTCGAGGCGATTCCACCGCGCTATTATGATGAGTGGGATTTCTTCCACAAGTCTTATAAACCCGACTGGGTCTCTGTATATGAGCGTCTTCACTCTCATTCAGATCCATCTAAAATTGACGAGTTGTTGGCGAGACACGCTAATTTAGTCAAACAACTCAAGCGAGTGCTGGATCTTTTAAAACCGCAAAATAAAAAACGTTTGAGATATCAGGAAGAGGGCGCCGAGCTGGATTTGGATATTGCTCTTCGTAGTGTGATTGACTTCAAGAATGGCTCGCAGCCAGACACACGTATTAATAGCGATTTCGAGCACGACTCGCGCAGTGTTTCGGTGCTACTTTTGCTTGATTTATCCGAATCTTTGAATGATATTGTCCCTGGCACAAATCGCTCTATCTTGGAGTTGTTGCAAGAGGCAGTTTCCTTATTGGGCTGGGCGGTTGAGCAATTGGGTGATAATTTTGCCATTGCTGGTTTTAACTCAGACACGCGTGAGCGAGTTATGTATTATCACATCAAGGGCTATAGCGAACATTGGGACGATACGGTTAAGTCAAGATTGGCGGATCTGAAAGCTGAATATTCCACTCGTATGGGGGCGGCTATTCGCCATGGTGCGCATTATCTCGATTTGCAGCAAAGTGACAAAAAATTGATGTTGATTTTGACCGATGGTGAGCCTTCTGATATCGATGTGCCTAATTCAAAAGTGCTTATTAAAGATACCCATAAGGCCGTTCAAGAGTGTCAACAAAAGGGTATGTACCCGTATTGCATTAGTCTAGATAATAAAGCGGATAGCTATATTTCAGATATTTTTGGATCGCACTACTCCGTTATTGATCGGATTGAATCGTTGCCCAAAGAATTACCGAAACTTTTCATGTCTTTGACAAAGTGATGGCTAAGCACTCATTACTTGCATCACTTTCTTTTGATTATCAAGGAAAGAGCCACGCACTGCAAAGCGTGATTAATATTGAAAATGTTATCTCTCACGAGGACTTTTATCAATCGGTCTATCTGCAAATTGCGCAAGAGTACGGCATTGACCTGTATTCCTATCAGCTGGAAATAATGATGGATCAGGATATCCAATTTTCGGAGGCCAAAGGTTGTGCTGAAGGTTGTATCGATAACCAGTCACTTAATTTAGAACTTTTAAGGCAGCGCTACGATCATGTATTGTGCCTTGAGCAGATTGAGGTTGTTGCCTCAAAACACCTTAATTCGACCGAGATGACGAAAGGTGTAAAAAAAGCCTTAATTGAGGCTTATCAACTGGGAAAGGCGTCTAGCCAAAATCCTGTTTGACAAAATCTTTGTCGATTTGCATTATTGAATTATCAAGCAATTCTAAGCATTTTGGCACGGCCAAGAAAACTGCACCCAAGCAAACAGCAATCGCAACCGGTTTTCCTGGTAGATTGATGATTAAGCTATTACCACGCGTGCCGGCAATTTGACGTGAAAGAATAGCAGTGGGCACGGTTCGAAGCGAAACCGCTCGCATTTGCTCGGCAAAGCCATCGTAGATTCTCTCACACACCGCCGTAGTTGCCTCAGGAGTGACATCCCGCTTGGTTGGACCGGTGCCACCCGTGGTGAGAATAACATTACAACCAAGCTCGTCACTCAGTTCAATTAGTGTTTTTTCGATGAGTGGTTGTTCGTCTTCAATGATTCTTACAATACTCTCGTATGGGGATGTGACGGCACTAGATACCCACTGCTGCATAGCAGGGCCACTAATGTCTTCATACTCGCCGCGAGATGCTCTGTCAGAAATCGTTAAAAAGCCAATTTTGGTTGCTTGAGACCTTTGCATAAATCGTTTTAAAATTTGCTGAGTGATAAAAATGAAGAAAAAATGTGTAAAAATTTGAAATTAATAGCACTAGCTATTGATGAGAATTTTTC
>CAJXHL010000035.1 GCA_913054335.1 uncultured Gammaproteobacteria bacterium
ACAATTAACAATTAACAATTAACAATTAACAATTAACAATTAACAATTAACAATTGTGATGATTGTTGTTCGTACCAAGGCTTTAAGAAAACGAAAAAGGCCTTTATAAATCATAAACGACTTTATTGAGGCTTTCTTTATAACGCAGGTATGAACAAGCAAGCAACCCTGTTAGTCTATGTGTAGGACTGCAAGAAACGCTTCTTGTGGGATATCCACTCGACCAATAGAACGCATCCGTTTTTTACCTTTCTTTTGCTTTTCTAGCAGCTTACGTTTTCTCGAGATATCACCACCATAACACTTGGCAGTTACGTTTTTTCTTAAAGCCTTAACATTGGTACGTGAGATGATTTTTGAACCGATACAGGCTTGGATAGCAACATCAAACATTTGCCTAGGAATAAGCTCTTTCATTTTCGCCGCAATCTCACGCCCCTTGTAGGCAGAGTTATCACGATGGATAATTAACGCCAAAGCATCAACCGGCTCATCATTAATGAGAATATCTAGACGAATTAAATCGGATGGCTGGTAGCGTTCAAAATGATAATCCATGGAAGCAAAGCCGCGCGAAACAGACTTTAATCGATCAAAGAAATCGAGCACCACTTCATTGAGCGGCAGTTCATAAACAATAGATACTTGACGACCCATGTACTGAATGTTCTTTTGCACGCCGCGCTTGTCTACACAAAGACTAATCACCGGCCCAACATATTCATTCGTAACCAAAATATTGGCAGTGATGATTGGCTCTCTAAATTCTGCAATGCCTTGAATTGAAGGCAATTTTGAAGGACTGTCTACTCGATGAATTTTGCCTTTAGTGTCCATAATTTCATAGACAACAGTGGGTGCCGTGGTAATTAAGTCTAAGTCGTATTCACGCTCTAAACGCTCTTGCACAATCTCCATGTGCAGTAGACCCAAAAACCCAATACGAAAACCAGAACCCAGCGCATCGGAATTCTCTGGCTCATATTGCAGTGCGGCGTCATTGAGTCGTAGTTTCGCTAGCGCGTCTCTAAACTTTTCGTAGTCTTCACCAGAGGTCGGGAACAGGCCGGCAAACACCCGCGGTTGTATCGGTTTAAAACCTTCAAGCGGCTCATTAACAGGGTTTTTACTGCTGGTAATTGTGTCACCGACCGGTGCACCGTCAATGTTTTTAATGCTGGCTATCAGGTAGCCTACCTCACCAGCTTTCAGGCTTTCTACTTTGGTGCGTTTAGGAGTGAAAACGCCGACCTCGTCCACCGAGTGTTCGTTGCCGTTAGAAAATATTTTGATTTTAGTTTTGGCGCGGATTTCACCATCAATCACACGAATTAGTGACACAACCCCTAAATAGTTATCAAACCAAGAATCGATAATCAAAGCTTTGATTGGTGCATCAATTGTGCCTTGAGGTGCGGGAATTTTTTCAACGATTTGCTCTAAAATGTCTTCAATACCAATACCAGACTTGGCGCTTGCGTGAACGGCATCGTGCGCCTCAACACCAATGACATCTTCAATTTCATCAACCACCCTTTCAGGTTCTGCAGCCGGAAGATCAATTTTGTTAAGTACCGCAACCACTTCAAGGCCTTGATCAAGAGCTGTATAACAGTTTGCCACCGTTTGCGCCTCCACACCTTGAGAAGCATCAACAATTAGTAGCGCACCCTCACAAGCCGACAACGAGCGCGAGACTTCATAAGAAAAATCCACATGTCCTGGTGTGTCAATAAAATTAAGCTGGTAGGTCTCACCATTTTTGGCATTGTAATCCAACGTCACACTTTGTGACTTAATGGTAATGCCTCGTTCTTTCTCAATATCCATCGAATCCAAAACTTGAGACGACATCTCACGATCACTCAAGCCCCCGCAATGCTGAATAAAGCGGTCGGCAATCGTTGATTTACCGTGATCAATGTGAGCAATGATAGAAAAATTTCGGATATTTTGCATATCGGTGATAAAATGAATCTTTGAGATTAGCAACGGGACATTATACAGTCAATGAATAAAGTGAAGCCAATTACCTGTGTCGCCACAAGCGACCTTGAGGTGCAAATTCCGGACAATCAGGGGCGCAATATTGTGCTTTACTTTTATCCAAAGGACGACACCCCTGGATGTACTATTGAGGGTCAAGACTTTACTAGGCTCAACCAACAGTTTATTGACAACAATACAGTTGTTTACGGCGTCTCCAGAGAGTCAATCGCCTCTCACGACAAGTTTATCTGCAAATACGATTTTAACTTTGACCTTATTTCCGACCCTGACGAAGTGCTTTGCAATCAATTTGGTGTTATTCAGCTGAAAAAACTTTATGGCAAAGAATACATCGGCATTGTTCGCTCAACGTTTATCATCAGCCCCGAGGGTGATATCCTTAAACATTGGGACAAGGTCAGAGTTAAAGGACACGCAGAAGAAGTATTGGAAACTATTAAAGCATTATGATAAACGTTGATTACGATGAAGTCGAAAAATTTGCCTCATTGGCTGCACGCTGGTGGGATAAAAACTCTGAATTCAAACCACTGCACGACATCAATCCACTACGCCTAGGCTACATTAAGGAGCGCTGCGGTGGCTCTCTGAGCGGCAAACGCATTCTTGATGTTGGCTGTGGTGGTGGCATTCTTACGGAAGCATTGGCGCTCGAGGGTGCTGAAGTTGTTGGTATAGACCTTGCTGAGGCGGGTCTAGAGGTGGCTAAATTGCATTTACTGGAATCAGGCCTAGATGTCACTTACCAAATGATCCCCGTGGAAGAATTGGCAGAAAGTGAGGGGGAGTCTTTTGATGTTGTTACTTGTCTTGAAATGTTAGAGCACGTGCCTGACCCAAGTTCAATTGTGAGAGCTTGTTCAGCACTTGTTAAGCCCAAAGGTAAAGCGTTCTTTTCAACCATTAATCGCAACCCAAAATCGTATTTTTTTGCCATTGTTGGCGCGGAATACATTCTCAATCTGCTACCCAAGGGCACGCATCATTACGAGAAGTTTATTAAGCCAAGTGAGATTGACACTTGGGCAAGACATTGCGATTTATCCATTCAATCAATGATTGGCATGACTTACAACCCAATCACCAAAATCTACAAACTTGAGGACGACGTTAGCGTCAATTACCTCAGTCATTATCAGAAAAATTAAAAGAGATCTTTGCAAAGATCTCTAAAAACAAAAAAAGCCCCGGACAGTGCCGGGGGCTTATACTAAGGTTAGGTTAGTCTTACAAAACGTTTTCAACCGATACTTCAATCGCGTGCAACATAGAGCGTCCAAACGAGCGCATTGTTAACAACACGTATGAATCATCACCATCTCTGTAGATAATTGTACCGATGTGTTCCATAATCGTTCTTGAAACACTGCCCAATGTAAAGACGCTAGGATCTAGGTCGATTGGGCAAATACGCTCAAGTATGTCACGACTACGCTCACCGCTAACACGAATCATAGCCCAAGTATCGGACTGATCTGTGTAATAAGCGGATGGTGCATTAAAGCGCTCAGCAATATTAGCCTCTGCATCGTCACTTTCGTAAGCATAATAAGCCAATACTTGGTTTTTTTGCAAACGCCAAAGCGTGATTGAGCCGTCCGCAGACTGTGTTGACTGGCCCATCGCTGGGACAGACAATCCACAAGACTTGCTCATCGCCGCCTCGATTTCTTCAGCCTTGCCGTTTGGCATAGCAATCATTACTAACGATTGATCAACTACCTCTGAGACAGTGACACCATCGAACTCATGTTCGGCACCACCCAGTGGTGACTCTTTTACAATTGTATAATCAGACACAGGCTTCTCCTGAAGTTTTGTCAAAGGAAATATTATTAAACACGTAGACACTCCCCTTGTGGATCATAGAAATGCGGGCTACAAATTTCAACCTCAATATCCTGGCCTCTTACTAAATCAACTGCACGGACCGTCTCACCTTTACGACTGTGTCCGCCTTTAATATAACCCAAACCTATATAGTGACCAAAAATTGGTGAGTAGATAGACGATGAAATCCAGCCTTGATCAGTAAACGTATCTGGTTTGTCACGCAAGTTAACCAAGTGCGCACCAGCCATTGAATGACCTGCATCCAATAAAGCACTCTTATTAACCGGCTTGAAACCAACCATTTGCATACGATCATCGCGTTGCATACCTTCACGCAAACCAAGTGTATAGCCGATAAAGTCTTTCTTACCAGAAACCATACCACCCATACCAAGATCATAAGCACTTGTCTGACCGTTAAGCTCTGGACCTGCCGCGTGACCTTTCTCAATACGCATCGCACCAAGCGCTTCCGTACCGTAAGGAATTGCATTAAACTCTTCACCCGCTTCCATAAGGACGCGAATTAGTGAATCACCATAACGTGTTGGCACTGCAATCTCAAATGCAAGCTCACCCGAGAATGAGATTCTGAAAAGTCTTGCAGGAATGCCATCACAAATTGAGATTTCACCAGCACCCATATAAGGGAATGCTTCGTTCGAAATATCGTGCTCAGGATCAACAATTTTCTGTAACAATTTACGAGAGTTTGGTCCCGCAACGGCGTACTGTGCATACTGCTCAGTAACAGAAATCATATGAACATCTAAATCAGGCCATAAGCACTGATGACAGAACTGCATATGACGATAAACATTAACCGCATTAGCAGTGGTTGTTGTCATCACGAAATGATTCTCAGACAATCTCGCTGTCGTGCCATCGTCCATTGCTATACCGTCTTCACGAAGCATTAGGCCGTAACGTGTTTTACCAACTGGTACTTTAGCAAAAGCATTGACATAAAGTCTGTTTAGGAATTCAGAAACATCCGTTCCTTTAAGGTCAATCTTACCTAACGTTGTTACATCACAGATACCCACAGATTCACGTGTTTGTCTAACTTCACGATCCACTGAATCACGCCAGAATGTTTCACCCGGCTGAGGGAACCACTGCGAACGATACCACATGCCCACCTCAACAAAAATAGCATTTTGCTCTTCAGACCATTTGTGCGTCGGTGTGTAGCGGGTTGGATAGAACTCCATACCACGTCTTCTACCCGCAAATGCACCCATAGCAACTGGGTTGTATGGCGGACGGAAAATAGTCGTACCCGTTTCTTCAATGGTTTGATCCATGTTATCGGCCATGATACCAATCGCCAGAACGTTAGCTGTCTTACCTTGGTCAGTTGCCATGCCAAGTGTTGTATAACGCTTAACGTGCTCAACAGATTTAAAGCCTTCCTGGTTTGCAAGCTTAATGTCTTTAGCGGTTACGTCGTTTTGATAGTCAACCCAAGCGCGGTTTTTGCCACTTGGAACACCCCATTTCGCTGTAACGTTGTAAGCAACCGATGCTGTCGTAGCTGGCTTAGAATCGCTAGTTTTAAAACCAAGATCCGCCGCAACAACATTGCCTTCGTTATGACCTTCAACAATCGCATCAGAAAGCACCATTGTGCCTTTAGCGCGACCGGCAACCGACATACCGACCGGCACAGAGCTGTCTGGCAAGAATGTTACAAGCTCTTCATTCCACTTAGGAATACCACGATGGTGGCAAGTTAAATGAAGGTTTGGATTCCAACCACCAGAAACGGCTAGCGTATCTGTTGGGATTGTTTTGCCATTTGAAAGCATAATTGACTTAATCACACGTCGACCTTTAGTATCAGTAACGTCGGTACTCATAAAAATCTCAGCACCTTCGATTGACATCACTGGATCTATTGAACGTGAATCAATCACTGCCACAACTTTAACACCCTTATCGGTCAAATCTTTAGCTGTTTGCCAGCCATCGTCATTGTTCGTGTAAACACTCACTCTTTGACCGGTGGCAACCGCAAATCTGTTTAGATAAGTTCTAACAGCACTTGCCATCATAATGCCTGGACGGTCATTATTACCAAAGGCAATGGCTCTTTCGGTTGCACCCGCACAAAGAATCGTGCGTTTTGTGTATATGCGCCAGTTAACTTGACGTGGCTTACTACTGTCAGCTCTTGCCTCGTCTGCTCTATTTTCGATCGCACCGTAAATACCGTGATCGTAAGCACCGAAAATAGTTGTGTCAGCCATCAGTGTAACGTTGTCCATCGCAGCCAGTTTTGTAACTGCTTGCTTAGCCCACTCACTACCAGCAATACCATTAATCTCGTTAGTTTCCGAATTTAATCGGCCACCCATCACAAAATCCTCATCGGCCAGAATCACTCTAGCGCCAGATTCAGCTGCTGTTAATGCAGCAGAAAGACCAGTAGCGCCCGCACCAATGACTAGGATGTCGCAATAGCGAAAACCCTTGTCGTAAGTGTCTGGATCTTCAAGCATAGAAAGCTTACCTAGGCCGGCAGAGTGACGAATTGCAGGCTCGTAGACTTTTTCCCAGAAGGCTTTTGGCCACATGAAGGTCTTATAGTAAAAACCCGCACTTAGGAATGGCGAGAAGAAATCAGTAATCGCCATAAAGTCGAAACCTAGAGGGCCTCTATGATTCTGACTGTTAGCTTCTAAGCCGTTATATAATTGTGTAATCGTTGCACGTGTATTTGGCTCTTTATAAGCACCGCGACCGATTTCCATGATGGCGTTTGGCTCTTCTGAACCCGCCGTTACGATGCCACGCGGACGGTGATATTTAAACGAGCGTCCTACTAAATGCTTGTTATTTGCAAGCAATGCAGAAGCAAGCGTATCACCCTCATAACCTCGTAAAATTTGGCCATTGAAAGTAAAGCTTACAGACTTAGTTTGGTCAATTAGACCGCCATCGATTCTGTTAATTTGACTCATTTTGATCGACCCTGTGCTCTTGAGACGTCTTGAGCAAGCTCAACACTTTTAATCTCATGTGTTAAAGTACAGCGAGTAACAACTAACCAAGATTGGTCACCTTGTTCGTGGTACCAAAGTTCACGGTTGTCACCAGCAATATTTTCTCTAATGTATAGGTACTGATAGAAGTCTTCAGCAGCTTCTTCAGATTCCCAGTTTGTTGGTCTATTGATAAGATCGGCAGATCCTAAATAAACAAACTCCTCAGAATCACGAGGACCTAATAATGGATGGTTTATTATCATTGTGTTATCCTCTAATGTAGGTTAGGTTGTGCACCAACACCCTTCTCATCAATCATTTCGCCGCGTCTGAAACGATCCAGACGGTAAGCTGTTGCAACTTCATGAGGCTCATCGGTCGCCAATAAATGCGCATAGCAATAACCACTTGCAGGTGTCGCCTTAAAGCCACCGTAACACCAGCCGCCATTAAAAAACAATTCCTGAATGTCAGTCTTATCGATAAACGGCGAACCGTCCATAGACATATCCATGATACCGCCCCACATACGCAATAATCTAACGCGACCAACCATCGGCATAATCGCCATACCGCCAGAACACACATCTTCAACAATCGGTAAGTTGCCACGTTGCGCATACGTGTTGTATGCATCGATATCACCACCAAAGACGAGGCCGCCTTTGTCCGATTGTGAGCAGTAAAAGTGACCCGCACCAAAGGTAATAACGTTGTCTAAAACAGGCTTAAGACCTTCTGTTACGAATGCCTGTAATACGTGTGATTCAATTGGCAAGTTGATGCCTGCTTTAGCCATCACGCGACTCGAAGAGCCGGCAACACAAACACCAACACGCCCCGCTTTAATGTCGCCTTTTGTTGTTTGTACACCTAGACACTTGCCGTTCTCGATATTAAAACCAGTGACTTCACAGTTTTGGATAATATCAACGCCAAGATCACTCGCTGCGCGTGCATAACCCCATGCAACGGCATCATGACGAACCGTTCCACCGCGAGGTTGTGCTAACGCACCCTGAATTGGGAATCGAGCATTGTCCATATCAAGGAAAGGATATCTTTCCTTAACCTCTTTTTTATTTAAGTATTCACAACCAGCATCCGCAAATAACATGGCATTGCCACGACGCATAAATGCATCATGCTGAGCATCCGAATGGATAAGGTTCATAATACCACGCTGAGATACCATTGCGTTGTAGTTCAAATCTTGTTCAAGATTCTCCCACAACTGCATAGACATCTCGTAAAAAGGTTCGTTACCTGGCAAAAGGTAGTTTGAACGAATAATGGTGGTATTTCTACCGACATTACCACCACCAATCCAGCCTTTTTCAAGCACGGCTACGTTAGTAATGCCGTGGTTTTCTGCCAAATAATAAGCAGTGGCCAAACCATGGCCACCACCACCTACAATAATAACATCATAACCGTCAGCCTTAGGCTCGGCATCACGCCAAGCAGGCTCCCAGCCTTTGTGTCCCGTCAAAGCCTCTTTCAAGACTTTAAGGGCAGAATACTTTGTCTTACTCACAGTTTAACTCCAAGGATAAGGGCTGTTTGATACTGGGTGTAATTTACCCTCTTTGAAACGAGAAAATCTGAACGGCTCAAGAAGCTCTTGCTTCTCGCCCATTAACTCTTCAGCAACTAGACAACCAACGCCTAGCATTTTATAGCCGTGGTTGGAGTCTGCGATAATTGTTACGTTTTCATTATACGTATCAATTACTGGGAAGCTATCAGCAGTCATACAACCAATGCCGCCTGAAGGCTCTTTATGGTACTTGTCCATCATGCCTTCGAAACGCTTATGACAATGCGCTAGAGCAGAAACCCACATTTCAGGGAATTCTTTACTTGCAACAAATTCTGTACTTGCTGGACCGTAAGGGTCAATTGCAACTTCGTCAACTGGCGTAGGAACCTTCCAAGGAGCTGCGCCACCCTGAATACCACCAAAGCCCCAATCCGGCTTGTAGTAAATACCCCATAATTGATCCGTAATCAAAGAACCGTCAACTACTGAGTACAAAGGTGCATCCGTATCGACGTGCAATACAGGTGGAACCTTGCCATCGTTAGTAACTAAAGTTTCAGGTGGAATTTCAAGAACACCCTCTTCAAGCTGCCAGAAAACCCACATGTCAACATTTTCATGAACGTTGCCGTCTAAGTCTTTTAGTTCGATTTGAGAAGGTAGGCCAAGCATTGTCCAGAAATCACGAACCCATGGACCAGCACCGATGACCAATTTATCACACTCAATTGTGCCGCTGCTTGTTTCAACTGCTGTTACTCTTTGACCCTCGCCTGCAGAGACAAAGCCAGTCACTTCAGTATCAAGAACAATAGTAACACCTAGATCAAGAACTTTCTTAGAAAGGCCTTCCATCGCTTTAACGTTGTTTGCATAACCACCTGGCTTCTCATGAAGAACGGAAGTAATACCTTGTGCTTGCCAATCGTCAAACATGTTAAGCATGTATTCACGTGACTCTTCTTCGCCTTCGATGAAAACACTTTCGTAACCAATGGCTTGTTGCTCAGCGTGAATTTGTTTCACATCTTCGCGCATGCTTTCACAAGAAATTTGCATGTAGCCGTTTGCATGGTAGCTGAACGCTTCTGGATCACTTTCCCAAACGCTTACTGAATGCGCCATTAGTTTACGCATAGCTGGCTGGAAGTAGTTGTTACGAACAACACCACAAGCGATGCCTGTAGCACCTGCTGCAATTTGGTCTGCCTTGTCAATGATGACAATACGACCTTCAATACTTTCGCCTGCTGCCGTTAAATTTTCGGCTAAACGCCATGCTGTTGATAAACCATGGATACCGGCACCAATAATAACGAATTCGGCTTGATTTGGTAATGACATACTATTTCTCCTATTGGATTAGTTAGTTGAAAAAATAAAAAAAATACTAGGACTTAGTAAAACCTTACTAAATCATTGAGTTAAACTTAAGAAAATTTTAATAAGCACAATTATCTTGTAAATGAAAGTACTGGGCTCTAAAAATATTCACACTGAGATGAAATCATTAGCAAAAAATTCACCTCTTCTGCTGCTCCTAAATTCACACTATCCGAAGATGAATCTAGGCTCTAAATTTTCTAGAATCTTACAAAGCAAGTCTTTAGATGACTGTTAATTAAGACAACAAATCAATTATTTTAAAAGAAAGCATAGTCACCAAAAAACAATATAGCCACCAATTAAAATAAAAAGCAAGTATACTTGTATTCAACCTTTAATGGGGATTACGCAAGGTAGAAATCATGTCACGTAAATACTATAAATTACCACCACTGACTTCTCTGGCAACGTTCGAGACAGCAGCACGTCACCGAAGCTTTAAAGGCGCCGCTGAAGAGTTGGGCGTTACCCCAGGCGCTGTTAGTCATCAAATCAAGTTTCTTGAAACAGAGCTGGGTCTTTCGCTGTTTGACAGAAAACACCATGGCAACAACCTCACCGATCACGGTGAGTCGTTATTTACTGTACTCCAATCTAGCTTCTCCGCCATTTCCTCTACATTGGCCAACCTTAGAAGATCAGCCAACGATCAGGAGGTTACCATCAGTGCAACAACAGCCGTTTCTGGCTTATGGCTAACGCCACGTTTATCTCAATTTTGGCGTGAACATCCAGAAATTCCGGTTAACCAGCACGTTACCGACAATCCAGACTCTCAGGGCATTGCTGTCGATTTGAAAATTTGCTACGGTTTTGTGGAGAATGAATCCAACCAAAAACACACCCTATTCCACGATGAATTGGTGCCTGTTTGCAGCCCTAAATTTGCTAAAGAAAACCCCAATCCAACCGTTGAGGAGTTAGCGCAACTATCCCTTATCCACTTAAGAGCGAAAGATAAAAACTGGTCGAATTGGTTTTCTTGGTTTAGTGCGTTGGGCTATAAAGGAAAAATTTCCCACGGCACCCACGTTAATAACTACATGATCGCCCTTCAAGCAGCAAGTGACGGCACCGGTATTGTGCTTGGCTGGAAACACTTGGTTAAGCCAAAGATTGATAGCGGTGAATTAGTGGTCTTGGGCAATACTTCCATTCCAGCACCTTCGGCCATTTACATCATGAGTGAAAAAGAAGAGTTATTGTCTGAAAGTGTTAAAGCGCTTAGAAACTTTCTCATCTCAAAACCCTAGACAATCAAATAATAATACTCCCCTTGAATTAATTTCAATTTTTTCTAAGAAATTAATTAGAAGTATTCATTTTAATAAAATTGTATCATGTCGTTTTTAACTCGACAACACCATTATGTCTGCAATACCACTGACTAATATAGATGCTGTTCTAAATCCAATCGAGCTCGCCAGAGGCCTGCCAAACGAGCACTACACTAGTAACGACGTTTTTGAAGAAGAAAAACAAGCCGTTTTATTCAACAACTGGTCAGCCATTGGCTTTGCTAAAGATATTCCTGACCCTGGAGATGCTAAGCCAACTAACTTCATTGGTATGCCACTTTTGATGGTGCGTGATAACAAAGGCAATGTTAATGTTTTCCAAAATACCTGTCGCCACCGGGGCATGATTTTAGTTAAGCATCCAACCAAAATAATCGGCGCTATTCGCTGTCCTTATCATTCATGGTGTTATAAGCTCAGCGGCGAACTTTGCGCTACACCAATGGTTGGCGGTCCAGAAAAAAATACTCATGAAGCAATAAACTACGATGATCTTGGCCTCTTTAAAATTCGTTCATATGTTTGGCAAGACATTATTTTTGTTAATATTTCAAACAACGCGCCAGAATTTAGAGACTATGCCGCCAAGGCTATTGAGCGATGGAAAGAATTTGAAAAACCACTTCACCATGGTGGTCAAAGCTCATCATTCGAACTTTCTCTTAACACCAACTGGAAGCTAGCTGTTGAAAACTATTGCGAGAGCTACCATCTGCCATGGGTTCACCCAGAGCTTAACATTACCTCCAAAATAGAAGATCATTACGACATTGAGGAGCCAGGTCATTTTTCCGGCCAAGGTTCACATGTTTACACGCAAATGAAGACTGAAAATGGCAACGTCTTTCCGGATTTTATGGGGCTTTCTAACAAGTGGAATACTGGCAGTGAGTATCTTTCGTTTTATCCAAATGTACTGTTGGGTGCACATAGAGACCATGTTTATGCTATTATAATTGAGCCAATCAGCACCAGCAAAACAAAAGAGCATGTATCAATATACTATGCCCAGAAACCCGAAGAAATGTCATCATTGGGTGCACTTGTTGATGCCAATGCGAAATTTTGGAAAATGGTATTTTTGGAAGATGTGGGCGTCGTTGAAGGTATGCAAAGTGGCAGACACGGCCTGCTGTTTGATGGTGGAAAATTCTCACCAGCAATGGATGGCCCAACTCACTGTTTCCATCACTGGGTTGCAACACAAGTTAATCAATTTAGACAATAATATGCAAAGGTCTCATGAAAACACTCATTCAAAACAATCTCGTTAGAAATTTCGTTGCCGGTAAGTGGCAAGAGGGTGATGACAATGCATCAATTGCAGTCGAAGACCCTGCAACAGGTGAAACCATTACCTATTGTGCACTTGCTTCAGATAAAAGTCTCAACGACGCCTTAAAGGGTGCACGTAGTTGCTTTGAATCAGGTGACTTACAAAACTTAGGACCACTTGGAAAAGCAGCACTGTTGAGAAACATTGCGATAGAAATACGAAAAATAGCTGACGAAGGCGCTGAACTTCTTTGCCGAGAAAGTGGCAAAGCGCTCAATGATGCTAAAGCCGAATTTATTCAGGCGGCAAGCTATTTTGATTACTACAGTGGCATAGCCGACAAAATTGAGGGAAAGTCCATCCCCCTAGGCTCTGGTTATGTTGACTACACTGTACTTGAGCCTTATGGTGTTTCAGCCCAAATTGTACCCTGGAATTTTCCCGTCTCTATAGCGGCACGTAGCTTAGCACCTGCCTTAGCGGCAGGCAATTCTGTCATTATCAAATCACCCGAGCTTGACCCTCTCGGTATAGCAGCACTTGGTATTGCACTTGAGCGAGCGGGCACACCCAAAGGCTCAGTATCAATTCTCAATGGTATCGGCTCCGATTTGGGCGCCAAGCTTGTGGCTTCTAAAGGTATAGATCAAATCGTATTTACCGGATCGGTACCTACCGGACAAGCCATTTTAAAATCTGCCGCCAATGAAGTGGTGCCAGCATTGATGGAGCTTGGTGGTAAGTCTGCAGGAATTGTTTATGCTGATGCAGATATTGATGAGGTATTAGAGAGTGTTAAATGGGGCATTTTCTTTAACGCAGGACAAGTATGCTCCGCCCTATCGCGTCTTTTAGTTTGTCGTGAACGCTATGATGAAGTTATAGAACGTTGTGTAGAGTTAGCTGAAGGCTTGTCAGTTGGACATGGCCTCAAAAACCCCGATCTAACACCGGTCATATCTGAGACTCAACTGAGTGAAATTGAAGCTAAAATTGTTAGAGCAAATGTTGATGGCGCAACTATTGCAACTGGAGGTCAACGCCTTCAACGTGAAGGTTATTTTATGGCGCCAACCATTTTATACAACGTAACTCCAGGATCTGAAATTGCCCAAGAAGAAATCTTTGGCCCCGTACTGTGCATCATTCCTTTTGATAGCCATGAGGAGGCAATTGAGATTGCTAACGACACAGAATTTGGTTTGGTTGCAGGTGTTTTCACTAAAAACCTAAGCATTGCACACAAGTCCGCAAGCGCTTTAAGGGCCGGCCAAGTATTTATAAATGAATGGTATGCTGGTGGTATATTAACACCGTTTGGAGGTGTTGGTAAATCTGGCTTTGGCCGTGAAAAAGGGGTTGAGGCTTTTTACAACTATGTACGCACAAAAAATATCGCGATTAAGCTTTAGAACTTCAAAGCTTTGCCTTGTAGGCAATGACTGAATTTTCTAGTAGAGTTGCAATCGTCATTGGGTCCACACCACCCGGAACAGGAGTCATTGCATAGGCCCTGTCTTTGGCGGCATCAAAATCAACGTCACCAATTAGTTTTCCATTATAAAGGCGGTGAATACCCACATCAACAACAACTACTGCGCCCTCTTTAATCCAGTCACTTTACAAGATTGGCAACACCTGCTGCGGCCACCACAACATCAGCTCTCTTAACCATACCAGAGACATCTCTTGACGCCTTGTGACAAATCGAAACTGTAACGCCGGCATTCAATAGCTCCTCTTACGTAATGTTTGCAGATTTATGAAGAGCGTCAGAATAGAAGCCAACTTCTATACAAGCTTTTGATTTATTTCTGACGTAAACTTGAGAGGCCTCGTCATCACCAACTAGAATTACAGCAAGTCCTGGTGGACGAGAAAACTGTCTCACTTCATTGGCTATTTTATGTCTTAGATTTTCTGCGAGCAGTTTGCCATCAATTATTGTCATTTCTCGTTCTCCTGTTCTCTCAATATCACTGTAATGTTGGTATTATCGTAGCAAACAAAATTTAAATTATTAATTAATTTCACTTAAGTTTGAATTTTTGAGAATTGTTAATTTATATATTTTTTGGTGTCATCCAATTACGCTTATAAGTGACAAGTATGATGTTACTTCAATCGAATGCTAAGCTGATATTATTACTAATCCATCCCTAATAACTTTTTTCTTTTTATTGCCCAAGTCTGAATTATATGGTCAACTGTCAAGCCGATACATGCGACACAAAGCCCGAGCAATAGTCCATTACCTATTCCTTGTTTATCTGATAACGCTTTTATAATGTACTGCCCTAAATCTTCGGTACCAATGAAAGCTCCAATAATAACCATAAATAGAGCAAAAATAACGGTCTGGTTTACTCCCAGCATAATATGAGGAAAAGCTAGAGGTAATTCAATTTTAACCCATCTCTGTATCCGACTTACACCCGACATTGAGCCTGCATCTTGCAAGTCTTCTGGCACGCTATTAAGCCCTTCCACTGTATAACGGGTAGCAGGAATGGTGGCATAAATAATAACAGCAATTAAAACGGTTGTATCAGTTACTCCAAAAAGTATCATAACCGGAATCAGATAAACAAACGATGGAAAGGTCTGAAAGGTATCGCACACCAATAAAACAACCTTTGAAGCCGTTTTATTTTGAGCGCATAAAGAACCAACGGTTATACCAATAGTGGCTGAAATTATAACTCCAAAACTTGCCATATAGGCTGTAATTAGAGCTCTATCCCACCACTCTGTAAGTGCAATAAATAGCAAAAATCCACCGACAACTAGCGCTGATCTAATGCCACCAACAATGTAGCCAATACCCATCATTAAAAAAAATGTTGCACTAACTGGCATAGACAAATATGACTCTCTCATTGGTAGAAGTACATCTATAATTAACCATTTATTAAACCCCTGCAAACTAAAGAAAAAGTAGTCTAGAAACCAATCAATTCCACCCTGCAACATAGGTTCTAAAGTAATGCCTTTAGTGTGAGGTATTAAATATAAATAATTGATACCGCCTTTAAATAAGAAAGTGCCAATGTAAGACAAAGCAATACCTATCAATAAAATAACAACAAAAAGTAGTGACCATTTATGGCGCTCTATAAAAGGAAGGTCAGCAAAATAGTCAGTCTGCTTATTCGCCCAAGCCAAAGACAATTTATCTAAAACCACTGCAATTATTACAATACACAGTCCTAATTCTAGAGCTTGTCCAACTTTCAGTTGATTAAGTGCAAGCAACAAATTAAAGCCCAAACCCTTGGCACCAATAAATGAGGCAATCACTGCCATTGCTAGGCACTGCATGATCACTTGGTTTACGCCAATTAAAATGTCACGCCTTGCAGTAGGAATCAAAACCTTAAACATCAATTGATAATTGTGGCATCCGCTCATCATGCCCGCATCCACAACTTCTGGGGATACCTTCTTAAGACCTAGCAGAGTGAGGCGAATCATTGGAGGAGTTGCAAAAATTATTGTTGCAATGGCGCCAGCCTGATCACCAATTCCAAAAAACACCATGACAGGCACTAGATAAGCAAAATGAGGCATTGACTGAGCTATGTTAAGCAACGGCGCTAATGCCACTTCTGCTGATTTACTTTTGTATGACCAAACCCCAAAAAACAATCCCAAAATAACAGAAACTGGTGCTGCAACCAATACAAATGAGAGCGTTTCCATAGAAGGCTGCCATTGCCCAAAAATGGAAATATACAAAGTTCCAAAACCTGCTAACATCGCAAGCCCTCTACCCTTAAGAGCATAACCCAGCATAGTTGCAGTTGCACAAACCACAGTCCAAGGTAAGGCAGGCCAATGAGCCCACTTATTTTCACTGAGCCAATCCCAACTCGTAAAAGTAACAATGGTTTTAACTCCACCCAAAAGAATTTCACGAATAAGTGCTATAGCAAAAAGTAAAGCAGCAGAAATACCTCTGGTGATTTGAAAAATTAAAGCCTTGTCTTCAAATTCCTCAATGTCTGGGTCATAAATTTCAATTGGGATCCATTCATACATCAAAAAGTTCGCAAATTCAGTAACTACTCTTGGTAGCTCCCAGAAACTGGTCGATTCTGGCTCACCAAAAAACCAAGTAAACAAACTTGGCGCTACAAACAAGCCGCCAAAAATAGCTATAAGAGCATAGAGGAATAACTTAGTCCAGTATTTCTTAAACCAATCGATTAGAGAAATCTTTGATGACTGGATTTTTGCATAGTAATTATTAAATATCAATCCAGCCATAATTAACAAGGTTGTCAGTATATATACTGTGGAGGCACTGACTACCGGATTGAGAAAATTTAACTCGGGTATACGTACGAATTGCGGCGGCAACTGGCCCCTTAAAATCATACTGACAGAATCAGAAAAACTTACTGAGGAAGCTATTTCACCTCTTTCTACTGCCTTAGTAAAGCCATCCCTAACATCAATAATTTCGCTATACTGGCCAGTCATCAAAATGAGGATTGCAAAACCAATTAGAACAAAACCTAATTGTACTAATTTAGGGTTCTTTTTTAAGTAGTCCATACTTTTCTTAATCTAGGCGTTTGTTTCTTTTTGAGTACTGTCACCAAACAACACATGGATAACTTTGGAATTATGTAAGGCGCCAACAATTTTGTCGTTCTCATCTACAACAGCAACAGGCTTCTTTTCATTAAGCACCGCTTCAACAACTGTCTCAATAATGGCATCTTTCGAGACCTTTAGATCACTTAGTTCATCCGAACTATCTAATGGGTCCATTACCGCTTCAACCTTAAGCACCTTCTCTCTCGGCACTTCTTGGGTAAATTTTCGAACATATTCGGTTGCTGGATTAAGAACGATATTGGCTGGCGTATCTAATTGCTCGATAATTCCATCTTTCATAATGGCAATACGATCAGCGAGTCTAAGTGCTTCATCAAAATCGTGTGTTACAAATAAAATCGTTTTATTCAAAACACCCTGAAGTCTAAGGAATTCATCTTGCATCTCTTTACGTATCAGTGGATCTAAAGCCGAGAAAGGCTCATCCAAGAACCAAATGTCGGGCTCAACAGCTAATGATCTAGCAATACCTACACGTTGCTGCTGACCACCAGATAATTCTCTTGGAAAATAATTTTCACGCCCAGCAAGACCAACAAGCTCAACCATTTCCATGGCTCTTGTCATGCTATCCTTTGTGCTATTACCTTTAACTTGAAGAGGAAAGGCGATGTTCTCTAATACAGTTTTGTGCGGCAATAAGGCAAAACTTTGAAACACCATACCCATTTTATTGCGCCTAAGTTCAATAAGTTCTTTGCCACTCAAGGCTAACAAATCTTCGCCTTCGATAAATATCTGACCCGCAGTTGTGTCAGTTAATCTTGATATGCATCGAAGTAGTGTTGATTTACCTGAGCCAGACAAACCCATAATCACCAGCATTTCACCATGATAAACTTCGAATGACGCATTATTAACACCTACTACACAGCCTGCATCCTGAAACTCCTTGGCGTCAACTTTGCCATTAGAACTTTGAAGCATTTTTTTGGCATTCTCACCAAAAATTTTGTAAACAGATTCACACTTAACGACTGGCTGTTCTTTTTGGGATGGGGTATCTTGAGAAGACATAATTTATTTCCAAATGAGCTGGATAATATATTTTATATTATTACATACAACAGACAAAATGATACCCCCAATCCTACCTAAGTTAGGTTACATTAATCTCAAAAAATTAAAGAGTT